>PWJI01000017.1 GCA_003560095.1 Candidatus Nealsoniibacteriota bacterium | reverse complement strand
TTTCTCCCGCAACCAAATAATTTGTATTTTTTGAAACAGAAGAAGACGGTCTTCCGCCAAGTTGAGCTATTTTCTCTTCCGCTTCCTCTCTTTTTAGCTTATTAAGTGTTCCTGTGACAACAAAAACTTTGTTTTCCATCTTTTTGCTTCTTTTTTCTTCTTCAATTACAACTCCTGCTCTTATTAGATTTTCCAGCATTTTCATATTATTTTCATCTTTAAAAAAGTCGTAAGTACTTTTTGCGGTTATAGGGCCTATGTCAGGAATACTTTCAATATCTTCAAAAGAAGCTTTTTTTAGATTTTCAAGATTAGAAAAACGATAAGAAATCTCTCTTGCCGCTCCCTCGCCTACATAAGGAATAGAAATTGCCTGCAAGAATTTGGAAAAAGGTATTCTTTTCTTTTCTTCAATGGCTTTAATAAGGTTTTTAGTTGATTTCTCGGCAAATCTTTCAAGAGGCAGAAGATCTCCCTCTTTAAGTCTAAAAATGTCTTCCGGGCCCGAAATAATGCCTTCTTGTAGCAATTTATCAATTGCTTTTTCTCCCAATCCATCTATGTCAAAACCTTTTTTGGAAACAAAATGATAAAGCCTTTCTTTTCTTGTCCCCTTACACTTTTTGCTTTTACAATACCACCTCGCCTCTCCTTGTGGCTTTAAAAGCTTACTGTCACAAAGAGGACAATTAGATGGAAAAGAAATTGTTTTTTCTTTTCCGTTTCTAAGTTCAGGCAAGCTTTTTATTACTTGCGGTATAACGTCTCCTGCTCTTCCGACAACAACCGTATCTTTTATCTTTACTTCAAGTCTTTTAATTTCATCTTCGTTATGAAGTGTGGCTCTTGAAACAGTTACTCCCCCCAAAGAAAGGGGCTTTAAAATCGCCACCGGAGTAATCGCACCGGTCCTCCCTACCTGAAAATGAACATCTTCAATTACCGTAGTTCCTTGCTCTAAGTCAAATTTATAAGCAATACCTCCCCGAGGAGCTTTTCCCGCTACGCCCAAATGCTCAAAAATTTTGTTTTTATTTACAAAAACGGCAACTCCGTCTATTTGATAAGTGTATTTATCTCTCTCTTTTTCCACTTCTTTGTAAAAATCAAAAACTTCTTCCATATCTTTGCATTCTTTTTCTCTGTCAACCGTTTTAAAGCCCAATGCCCGGAGCATTTCGTGTTTTTCTTTGTGTGTTTGAGCTCCAAACGGAAAAACAACTTCTCCTTCGCTTACATCAGCTACCAAGTCATAAGCAAAAAAGTCTAAGTTGCGACTTCCTGCTATTTTAGGATCAAGTTGTCTTATAGAGCCGGCTGCAATATTTCTCGGATTGGCATAAAGAGGAAGTCCTTCTTTTTCTCTTTCTTTATTTAATCTTTCAAATTCTTTTTTGGAAATAAAAACCTCTCCCCTTATAACAATATTTTTTTTATCTTTTTTCCAGTGACTATGATTTGAAAGATTCTTTTCCTCTAAAGAAAAATAATCAAAACTACGCAAATTTAAAGGAACGGCTTCAATGGTTTTTAAGTTTTGCGTTACATCTTCGCCAATAATACCGTCTCCTCTAGTTGAACCGTTTTCCAAAATTCCGTTTTTATAAACAAGCTCTACCGCCAAACCGTCAACTTTTAACTCGCAAAAATAATCCAAGCTTTCTTCAGGCACAATTCTCTTTATTCTTTTTTCAAAATCCCTCATATCTTCCTTGGAAAAGGCATCTTGAAAAGAAAGCATTGGCCTGTAGTGCTTTATTTTATTAAATTCTTTAAGAGGTTTTCCTTCAATACGCTGAGTAGGGGAATCGGGAGTTATAAAATGAGGAAACTTGCTCTCTAAGTCAAAGAGTTCTTTTTTAAGAGAATCCAACACAGAAGAAGAAATCTCTTCCTTGTCTAAGACATGGTAGAGATATCTGTGGTGATTTATGGTTTCTCTTAATTTTTCTATTCTTTTTTTCGCATCTTGCTGTTTCATGAAAATAAAAACCCATTGCAATAAACTATTCTTGTTTTATGAAAGAAAAAACGCCTGGGTAATTTTCTTTACTACAACTTCTTGCTTGATTACACCTTAGCAATTCACTTTCGCCAAGATCCACCTCCCACTCATATCTCCCCGTCCCATCTTCTTCATCCCAGCAATTGCCAACCTCATCTTTTTTTCCTTTACAGAAAAACGCCTGAAATATTGCTATTTGCTCTGGAAGAGAAGCAACCTCATTTTTTTGAAAATCTTTATAAATCCATCCGCTCATGTCATCTTTGTAGGGACCTCCAATAAGGCTTCTTGCACTATTTAAATAAGCATATTGCATTGTTACGTCACTCCAGGAAGAAGGATTTTCATAATAATGAAACGGCGAAAGATCTTCTTCTGCTCTGTAAAACGCAAAAAAATGAGGATAATCTCTGTAAGAACAAGATCCCCCTATTGTACAAGTCAAAAACTCTCTATCCTCTTCAATTTCCCACTCATAAACCCCATAATAACCACTTTCCTGCCAACAATTACCAACTTCATCTTTTTTTCCTTCGCAAAAAAATGCCTGAACCATTGCCACTTCTTCTGTTATCTCTATAGTATTTTTCTCAGATCCGGGATATTTTTCCGATCCAGCCATATTCTCTTTTATTTCCTTTATTACTTCTCTTGTCTCTGGATCTGTGCCATCCAAATAAGCATAATGCATTGTTACGTCACTCCAGGAATCAGGATTTTTAAAGTAAATAACCAAGGATTCTGATATTGGATCAGGTCCCGGATCAACATCGGAAACTTTTTTTCTTAAAACATAATAATCATTTTCCACTTTTATTGTTATTAGATATTCTCCCGCAGACTCTTCTTGTGCCTTATATTCTAATTCTTTATCTATCCAATTTAAATCAATTGAAATAAAATCGTTTGTTTCCTGAAAATCACTTTCATTGGCAATACCATTTGCGATTGTTTGAGCCATATATAGGGCTACTGCACTATTTTCTGCCGTTGAAATCTCTCTTACCTGTCTTGACAATATAACCGCCGTTCCTACTCCTGCAAGAAGAACGGTACTAACTACAACCATTGCCAAAAGCAAGGTAGATCCTTTTTGGCTATTAATTTTATTATGTAAGGCACTTAAAAATTTCATATTTAAAGCATTTATCTTGGTCTTGATGTTGTTTGCATTTTTAAGTTAAGTGTTTCATCTCCCTCTCCGTCTTCTTCTCCAATTTTTATTTCTGTTTCTACAAAGACCGTAACTCTTCCGTTTTCTTCTATGTCATAAAAAGAATAATTACCTCCTCCTTCGGGTTTTAAGACCGAGGAAAGATGCTTTGCAAAATCACTTTCATCCACCTCCTCTCCTTCTTTTATTTTCTCTTCCACCATATTTAAAGCATGACTTGTCTCGGAAACAATTCTTTGCATGTAAAGGGCTGTTCTTTGATTACGAATATTTGCAAGAAAAATGCCCAAAGCAAGAGACATAACTGCAACAAACACAACAACCACTACCATTGTCTCAATAAGAGTAAATCCCTTTTCACTTTTTTTCTCTTTATTTTCCTGCATAAAGATTTTATTTATTGATAAAATATTCTATAAAGATTTACAAAGTATTCTCTGTTTCTGTAATTAAAAGAAACTTCTACTTCTGCCATTAACTTTTCGTCTTCTTTTTCAAGAATTATGCATCTTGAAAACGGAGTTTCCTCTCCCCCTCCTTCGTGATCATAAAACCTTTTCTCGCCACTAGAATTTATCCACATATCTCCGCAATCGTTTTTGCTGGTTTTTTTTGTCATTTCACTTTCTCCTCTATAATCAATTTCCCAATACTCCTTTGAGGCTCCTATTTGATCCCATATTTCACTCCTTATATTGTCATCATTTAAAAGCTCCATGCCTTCTTTCGCTAAAAAAGAAGCTTGGGTATAAGCAGAAAAAAGCCCTGACTGAGAAACCGCTCTATTTCCTAAAGCGAGAACAGTAGTAACGGTAGCGACAAGTATTGCTATGGTTGCAAGAAGCTCAAGAAGAGTGAGTCCTTTCTCGCTTACTCTCTCTTTCTTTTTGTTTTTTTGCTTATTCATATTCTTGTATTATTTCTATAACTCCCGAGTGATCAATAACAACTTTTTTCCTAATGCTTTCGTCTGTTTTACCCAAAAAAACAATCTCCGCAGCATCTTCTTGCCCTGCCTTGGTACCATTAAAATAAGTTTCTTCTTTATCAAACCAAATCTCCAAACTCCCTCCATCATCGGGGCTTAATTCAAATATATCTACCACTCGTTCAATTTCAACGTTTTCGCGTATAATTTTTTCTCCCTCTTTATTATAAGCCGTCAAATAATACTTATTTTCGTTTTTATCAATAAGCACTCCGTGGTTTTCTCCAAAAAAATTATCTCCATTTTCTTGATAATAAACATTTGAAATACTCCTTTGTTTTGCAATTTCCAAATCACTGGCGAGCCCGGCAGAAGCCCTATCAACCGCAAGACGAGGCCTTCCTTCTTGATAACCGGCAACAACCAAAATAGCTAAGGCAACAATAATTGCAAGCACAATCAAAACCTCTATAAGAGTAAAGCCTTTTAAATTAATTTGTTTTTTAAAATTCATTTTATTCATAAGACTTTGTGCAATCGGTATTACTTCCGGCACACCTTCTGTTTTTATACTCCTTAAGGGCTCTTTCATGATCAAGGCAAAGCCAGTTTTCGTTTTTAAGCTTTACGGTTATACAAAACCCTTCGTCATAAAAATCGTAATGTACGTCAATTTCTTCTTTTATTTTTTCAAATTCTTCATTTTCTTCAAAATTTGCAAAGGTTTTATTTTGCGTATAGTAAACTGCGGCCAGTGTCCTTGTTTGCGTAATCGCAGACCTCTTATTGGAATCATATGCCGCATTACGCGCGCTTTGCAAGGAAACTAAAACAACACCGGCCAAAATGGCAATAATGGCAATTACCACCATAAGTTCGATAAGCGTAAAACCTTTTTTATTATTCATATTACAGGAAAAACACAACTCTCTTTCTAAAGGAAAGCATATTCTATATAAAAATCAATCATTTCTTTGCCGTAAAAATAAGCCACGAGAGTTCCAATTATTAAAAAAGGAGCAAACGGAACCTGGCTTTTTATTTTTTTCTTTTCAAGTGCAATTAGTAGTAACCCTATTATAGCACCAAGTATAAAAGAAATAAAAAGGCCAACTAAAATATTGGGAAATCCCAAGAAAAGACCCATAAAAATAACAAACTTTACATCCCCAAAGCCCATTCCTTTTCCTTTGGTAAAATAAAAAAGTAAAAAGAAAAACAAAAAAACTCCTCCTGCAGAAAAAAGACCATTTATCAATTCGTTAAAATCATTCTCAAGAAAAGAAAAAAAGAAAAGATATAAAAAAGATAAACCTATAAGAGAAAAGTTAGCAAAATCTGGAATAATATAGTGCTTTAAATCGTAAACAAAAATAAGAATCAAGAAAAAAAGAACAAAAAAAAGAAAAAATAATTCAATAGAAACTCCTACAATAAGATAAGTAAATAAAAAAAGAGTACCCGTTAAAAACTCTACAAGTGGGTACTCTAATGATATTTTTTCCTTGCAATACCTACATTTTCCTAAAAGAGAAATATAGCTAAAAACCGGGACTAAATCTCTATAAGATAATTTATGCTTGCATCTTGGGCAATACGATCTTCCTTTTGGTTTTTCGTTGATGCTAATTCTATAAATAATACAATTTAAAAAAGAACCAACAGCAAGACCAAAAAAGAAAGAAAGAGATGCTTCAAGCAAAAGAAAAATCATGCCAATAAGCTAAATCAAAAAGCTGCGCCAAATCCTCCATTATCTCCATTATCTCCATTGTCTCCATCGGAAGGGGCACAGCTAAGATTCTCACTATCACAAACAACAGATCCTTCTATTCTGGCGTCTCCTGAAGAATCAACACAAAAAACCTCATCAGCCCTTACAAGATTAGAGTAAGCACAATATTCTCTTGGAGAATCTCCTTCAGAAAAATGTATTACTAAATTATCGCTGGCTCCTGCAAAATTGTCATCATCACTTGCTTCGTTTATTTTTTCCACTGCTCGAAGATAATTTGAATTTTCGGGATGATCAGAATCTTCCGTTAATTCCTTAAATTCACTATATCCTCTTTCAATAGTATAATGGGCCTCTCCCAAAGAGCTAATTTGCCTTACTTGATTTTGTATTGCCGAATCTCTGGCTCTTTTTCTTGCGGCATCTAAAGAAACAAGAACAACAGAAGCTAAAATAGCAATAATCATAATTACGGTTAACACTTCAATAAGTGTAAATCCACCATTTTTGTTCTTATGCATATTTTTTAATAATTAATTAATAAATACTTTTTTTAAATTATAGGTAAAATTTTTAACAAATGCAAATTTTATCAAAAATAAATCGTTTTTTTACTCACTGTCTGATTTTGTCTAATTGATTAGTTAAAATTTCTCACTCAATGCAATATATTTTTGTTGATGCTGCATCAGCCCCTACTTGACAACTTATTTTATCGCTATCTTCAACTACTTTGTTTCCAAAAGAATCGATGCAAAAAATCTTACTTGAATCGCTGGCAAGAGGCGCATAAGCACAGTACTGATCAAAACCACTTGCTCCAACGCCATCTTCAGGAAAAAACATGCGAAAAGAGCTTCCCATATCTCTTATTCTTTGCCTTATTTCTCTTATAGTATGATAATCGTCTTCTATGTCATATGGGCTTCCTCTCATATCACCAATTATTTGATAACCTATACTGGGATCATATGTTGTCTCCGCAATGCCCTCAATTTGCTCTAAGCTTGTTTTTATTATAGCATCTCTTGTTCTGTTTCTGGAAGCAGTTACAGCAACAACAATAAAAGTCCCAAGAAGAACAACAATAGCAACCACCACTAATATTTCAATAATAGTGAAACCTCTTTTTTTAGAAAAAAAAATCTTTTTCATTTAAAAATTCGCTTCTCTTTAAAGCTTAAAAAAAGCACCTTCATTACTCACATTCAAGACTGTTTGGCCCTGTACACTGAGTTGTTCCTTCATAATACTGTCCGGGAGCATTATCTCTGTTAACACAAAAATAACCATCCGATAAATCTACTGTTGCACAATAATTATCAGGCTCTGCTCCATCGGGAACATGAACTTCCATGTTTTTTTCTTGATTTTCTTCAACAGCTTTTATTTGTAAAACTTCCGGATTATCTTTAAGATTTCCGTAATGTTGATTTCTTGCAAATTCAACTTCTGCCAAGGATCTTATTTGTCCTATTCCCATTACTCTATTTGCATCCCTTGCTCTCTCTCTTGCAGAGCTTAATGCAACAAAAACCGCCGTAGCCAAAATGGCAATAATGGCAATCACCACCATAAGCTCAATAAGCGTAAAACCTTTTTTATTTCCTCTTAATTCTTTTTTTGTCATATTATTTTTAATAATGTTCCCTCAATTAATAATTTCATTTATTATAGAAAAATGTGAAAAAAAAGCAAATGTTTAAAAAGATAAAATTTTAAAAAATTATTTTCAAAACAAAAACCTGCTCTTTTTAAAGGAAGCAGGTTTTTGTTTTTTTTACTAAGCTGATTTATCTTAACTTTACTCACATGCTATATTGCCTGAAGCGCACGCGGATGAGGCATAATCGGCTGGAACATTGTTATTATCAGCACAAAAATCTCCACCTGATTCAAGATCTACTGTGACACAATATTCTTGACCTGAGCCAAAAGCTGCCATATTTCCATCGGAGTATGCCGCAACAAGATCCTCAACTTCATTATTGCCCGCAAATCCATCATAATTTTGAGCAATCGCATACTCAACTTCTGCCAAAGATCTTGCCTGAGCAACCGCAGATTTTCTGTTAGAGTCTTCCGCTGCATCACGTGCACTTTGCAAGGCAACCAAAACAACGGTAGCCAAAATGGCAATAATGGCAATTACCACCATAAGCTCGATAAGCGTAAAACCTTTTTTATTTCCTCTTATTTCTTTTAACATATTTTTAAAAATATTTTAAAAATCGACCTTTCTTTTTTCTTTCAATTATTATATGTTATATAATTTTTTTTTCAAGCCTTTCTTGTATTTTAATGTAATAATTATATTCTTGCCCGTGTTTCTTGTCAATTTTTTTTAATTTACATGCTCATACTAACATTATATATCGGAAGCAAAACCGAAGCAACAAGCCCCCCAACAAGACCACCCAAAACAATAATCATAAAAGGCTCTATCATACTTATATACCTCTCTAAAGTTCTTTCCAGCTCAGCCCTAAAAAACCTTACCACATTTATCAAAGAACTTCCCAATCTTCCACTCTTTTCTCCAACGATAGTCATTTGAACCAAAATAGGGGAAAAGAGGTGGGGGTATTTTTTCATTGATTCGCTCATTTGCTTTCCCTGCTCAACATCTTCGGATATTTTTTCAATAGCATCTCTATACACACTATTTTGAATAACATCTCCTGTGATTTGTAAAGACTTCACAATTGGAAGCCCGGCAGATATAAGCGTTGAAAGGCTTTCTGCAAAGCGCACAACATATACTTTTTCAAAAAAATCCTTAAAAAAAGGAGCCTTTAAAATAAATTCATCTAACGCTCTCCTTCCTTGCTCTGTTGTAAAGTATTTTATGGTAAAAACAACCAAAGAATAAATTCCGACAAAAGCAATCCATCCGTTTTCCACTAAAAAATCGGAAATCGCGATTACAATTTGAGTTATAAGAGGAATCTCTCCTCCGGCATCAGCAAGTATGTCCGTAAGCTCGGGCATGATAACAATAAACAAAAAAAGCAGTATTCCCAAGAAAACAACTAAAATAAATATAGGGTAAAACATTGCTCCCGTAACCTTTTGTTTAAACTCGTGCTCTCTTTCAAGATGATCTGCTAGGTAGGTAAGTGTTTCCGACAATTTACCCGAAGCCTCTCCCGATTTAACCATATTAATATAAAATTTGGAAAATATTTCCGGAAAAGCAGAAAGTGCCTTGGATAGAGGCATTCCTCCTTCAACTTTATCGGCGATTGTAAGTATTTTTTCTTTTAGTTTTTTTTGATCTATTTGCCTTGATAAAGTTTGTAATGATTCCACAATAGGTATTTTTGATTCCACCATTACTGCAAGTTGCCTGGAAACCATGACAATATCTTTTGGAGAAACTCTTTCAAAAATAGCAAAATCTTTTTTGTAAAAAGGAACTTTTTTTTCTATCAAAGAAATCACATACAAGTCATAGCTTTGTACCACCAGAAAAGCAGCCTCTTTGGAAGAAGCCTCCACTTCCCCCATTTGCATATCTCCATTTTTATCTCTCGCTTTATAATAAAATTGCATTAAATTTTCTTTTTATTTTTAATATATTTTATTACCCTGCCATTCTTTTTAGTTCAGAAGGATTTTTTGAATAGCTTAATGCATTTTTCAGCGATACTTCTCTTTTTTTAATAAGATTAAAGAGAGCCTTATTGAGACTTATCATGCCATGTTCGCTGGAAGTTTCAATAACTAAATCAATTTCATGAATTTTATTTTCTCTTATTAGATTTGAAATAGCCGGACTTGCCGTCATAATTTCACTGGCAGCAACAAGTCCTCCCTTGATTCCCGGAATAAGTCTTTGAGAGATAACCCCTAAAAGCGCTGCAGAAAGTTGTGCTCTTATTTGATTTTGCTGCTCAGGAGGGAAAGAATCAATAATACGGTGGATTGTCTGGCTTGCTGAGTTGGTATGGAGAGTTGAAAAAACAAGGTGTCCTGTTTCAGCAGCTGTAATAGCTGTAGAAATAGTTACAGGATCTCTCATTTCACCTACCATTATTACATCCGGATCTTGCCTAAAAACCGACTTTAGAGCCCTGGGAAAAGAAAGTGCATCTTGATGAATTTCTCTTTGGTCTATAAGTGATCTTTCTTCTTTGAAAACATATTCAATAGGATCTTCAATGGTAATAATATGTTTAAATTTTTCTTTATTTATCTTATCTACAAGGGCTGCAAGAGTTGTTGATTTACCGTGCCCGGTGGGTCCGGTAATAATAACAAACCCCTGTGCATATTCACAAAGATCATAAAGAGATGTCGGCATACCAAGTTCCTCAAGCGACCTTACTTCTCCGGGAATAAGTCTCAAAGCACAAGAAACATCACCTCTTTGAAAAAACACATTCACTCTAAAACGAGCAATTCCTTTATAATTATAAGAAAAATCAACTTCGTAATTTTTTAAAAACTTTTCTTTTTGCGAGTTGGTCATCATTTCCATTGCAATTTCCCTGGCATCGTGAGAAGAAATAGGAGCTTTTTTAGTAAGGGCAATAAGTTTTCCGTTTATTCTAATGATGGGTGGATGAGAAACAGAAATATGCAAATCAGAAGCACCTTCTTTAATTGTAATTTCTAAAAGTTCATTTAGAAAATTTTTATAATCTTTATCTTTTTCCATATATATTAAATTATATAATTAAAGCTTTTTATCGCCATTTGATTTTTTTCATTATACACTTTTCATTTTTATCTATCAAATTTTTATTTTAAATCATGGTATTATTTTTCTTCCGTTGCACGCAAAACATCTTTTATCGTCGTATAACCCTGAACTACCTTCATCATCCCATCTTGTTTTAGAGTTATCATTCCTTGTTTTTTTGCTTCACTGGCAAGATCTTTAGTTGTTGGATTTTGCATCGTTATTTCGCCAAGATGAGGGGTCATTTTTAAAACCTCTGTAATTGCCATTCTTCCTATAACGCCCTCCTCAGAGCAACTTTTACACCCTTTCGTATCATAAATTTTCAAAGGAGAGGGTATTTTAGCCTCTTTAAGAATCTCTTCGGGAATGTCTTTCAACTCTTCGTTAATTAAGTTAGCTATTTCCGGGCTTGGGTCTGTTTGGTATTTGCACTTACTACAAAGCTTTTTTACAAGTCTTTGAGCAACTATTGCATTTACGGCAGGAGGGATAAGAAAAGGCTTAATTCCCATATCAATAAGTCGTGGAATTGCTCCTGTCGCATCATTTGTATGCAAAGTAGAAAGCACAACATGACCCGTAAGGGCAGCATGAATTGCCAGCTCGGCGGTTTCATCATCACGAACCTCTCCCACCATTATCACGTCCGGATCTTGTCTTAATATTTGCCTCAAACCTTTTGCAAAAACATAACCTATTTCGGGATGCACTTGTGATTGGTTGATTCCGTCCATAAAATATTCCACCGGATCTTCTAGTGTTACAATATTAACCATATCCTGATTTAAAACACTAAGTGCTGCATAAAGCGTTGTTGATTTACCCGAACCGGTAGGTCCTGTAACTAAAGTCATTCCGGTTGGTCTTTTAATTGCTTGATTTAATATCTTAAAGCTATTCCCCATAACTCCAAGCTCTTCAAGGGATTTTAATCCTTCAGAAGGATCCAGAACTCTTATTACCACTTTCTCTCCAAGGGTTGTTGGGAAAGTGGCAACACGAAAATCAACATTTTTGCCCGCTCTTTTGGTAGAAAATCTTCCATCCTGAGGAAGTCTTTGCTCATCAATCTTTAGTCCGGAGAGTATTTTAATTCTTGCCACCACAGCCAAATGCACCGACATTGGAAGATATAAAGAAGCATAAAGAGTTCCATCAACCCGGAACCTAACCTTTAGCTTCTCTCTTGAGGGTTCAATATGAATATCGGAAGCCCCTCCCTCAATTGCATTTCTTAAAATTACTGCAACAACCTTAACAATGGGAGCTTCTTCGGCAAGTTTCCCAATGTCCTGATCCATATCAATTTTTGTTTCTTCCTCTTCTTCATCAAGAACCAAATCATCCCCAATATCTTCAAGAGCTTCTCCTACCTCTTTGGTAAGTGTTCTGTATTGCTTGGATATTTCTTCAAAAGCCCTTAAAGATATAAGAAAGACGCTATAAGAAAAATTATTCCTCCGAGATAAAAATCTTAGCGCTTCTTTTGCTCTAAGGTTTTCGGGGTAAACCATTCCTATTTCTATCTTGCCATCTTTCTTGTCGATAGGAGCCATCTTGTAGTAATTGGCAGAATCTTCCGGAACCACTCTTAAAAGATCTTCGGGAATATTTTCTGCATCAAAATCATCTCTTAAAGAAATGCCCGAAACTTCACTTTTTATCTTGAAGAGATCTTCTTCGGATATTATTTTTTTCTCTAAAAGAATTTCTTCTTTTGTTTTTTCTCCTTTTTCCGCATCTATTTCAATTTCTTTGGCCTGCTCATCTTTTAAAAATCCATCTTCAACCAATCTTTCGGTTAAAGTAGAACTGCTTTCTTTTGCGAAGGCTTTTAAGCTTTTACTTATTTTTTCAAATTCGCTAATAGAAATAAGATAAACCTTGTATTGTAGATCATCTTGCTCAAAAATAAGCTTTAATGCTTCTTTTGCACGCTCATTTTCAGGATAAACCATTCCTATCTCTACCTCTCCCTCTTCTACTCCTATAGGAATCATTTTATAATGCTTTGCCGCATCTTTTGGTAAAAGACGTAAATACTTTTCATCAATTTTTTCCGAATCAATATTTTCTTTAATTGGCACTTCAAGAACTTCGCTTTTTACTCTAAAAAGCTCTTCTTCGGAAACTATTTCTTGATTTACAATAATTTCCTCTCTTGTTTTGTCCCTATTTTCTGCTTCGCTATCAATAAAGGCAGCTTGCTCTTCTTTTAAAAGTCCTTTTTCTATCAGCTTCTCTGTTAAGTAGTTTCCGGCTTTTTTATTTAATTCACGATATTTTTCTCTTAGTTTCTCAAAAAGAGTAGGCGTAATCAAATATACTTTATAAGAAAAAATATCTTGCCGAGAAATAAATTTTAATGCTTCTTTTGCTCTCGGGTTTTCGGGATAAACCATTCCTATTTCTATCTCTTCATCGGTTTTGCCCACCGGAATCATTTTGTAATGATTGACAGAGTCTTCTTGTATAATATTTATTATCTCCGGAGAAATTTCTTCCGGATCAACATTTTCTCTTAAAGGAATCCCAAGAGCTTCTGATTTTAAAGCGAAAAGATCTTCCTCGGAAACTATTTCTTGTCTTAATATCAACTCCTCTGCAAATTCATTTCTTTTTTCGGCCTCTCTTTCAAGTGCCAAAGCATCTTCTCTGGAAACAATCTCCTTCTTGACTAAAATTGCCAAAACAGGAGATTTTATTTTTTCAGAAGGAGTTCTGTACCTTTTTCTTATCTTTTGAAAGTCAGAAAACGTAATAAGAATTTCTTTATAAGAAAAACCTCCCCTATGAGATATAAATTTCAATGCCTCTTTTGCTCTCGGGTTTTCGGGGTAAACCATTCCTATTTCTATTTCCCCGTCTGTTTTACTTACCGGAATCATTTTGTAGTATTTTGCCGAATCTTCCGGTATTATTTTTAAGAGTTTTTCTCCTATTTCTTCTACGTCTATGTCTTTTTTAAAAGGAATTTCAAGAGCTTCTGCTTTTAAAGCGAAAAGATCTTCTTCGGGCATTACTCCTCTTTCAAGAATAACCTCTTCGGGAGGAGTATTCTTCTCTTGAGCTTCTTTTTCAATCTCTAAAGCGTCTTCTTTGGAGACAATTTGCTTTTCCGTTAGGGCTTCTAGAAGGGGGCTTCCTATTTTCTCGGGAGGATTTTCGTAAATTTCCATCACCTCTCTAAATTTGGTGGGGGTGATGAGAGCTTTCTTATAGTTTGCATCACTTTTTTGAAAAGCTAATCTTAAAGCCTCCTTTGCTCTCGGGTTTTCGGGGTAAACCATTCCTATCTCTATTTCCCCGTCTGTTTTGCCTACCGGAATCATTTTGTAGTATTTTGCCGAGTCTTCCGGTATTATTTTTAAGAGTTTTTCTCCTATTTCTTCTACGTTTATGTCTTTTTTAAAAGAAATTCCAAGAGCTTCTGCTTTTAAGGAAAAAAGATCTTCTTCGGGCATTATTTCTCTTTCAAGAATAATCTCTTCGGGGGGAGTATTTTTCTCTTGAGCTTCTTTTTCAATCGCTAAGGCCTCCTCTTTGGAAACAGTTTGTTTTTCCATTAGAGCTTCTAAAAGAGGAGTTCCTATTTTTTCCGGGGGATTTTCGTAAATTTCCATCACTTCTCTAAATTTGGTGGGGGTGATGAGAATTTCTCTATAATAAAAACTTCCTCTACGGGATATAAATTTCAGTGCCTCCTTTGCTCTCGGGTTTTCAGGGTAAACCATTCCTATTTCTATTTCCCCGTCTGTTTTGCCTACCGGAATCATTTTGTAGTATTTTGCCGAGTCTTCCGGTATTATTTTTAATAGTTTTTCTCCTATTTCTTCTACGTTTATGTCTTTTTTAAAAGAAATTCCAAGAGCTTCTGCTTTTAAGGAAAAAAGATCTTCTTCGGGCATTATTTCTCTTTCAAGGATAACCTCTTCGGGAGGGGTGTTTTTCTCTTGAGCTTCTTTTTCAATCTCTAAAGCATCTTCTTTGGAGACAACTTGTTTTTCCGTTAGAGCTTCCAGTAGGGGATCTTGCTTTTCTTCAGAGTCTTTGCCATATTTTTCCACCAACTCGTGAAAAGTACTTAAAGAAATGAGATATATTCTATAAGGAAATCCTTCTCTTCGAAATATAAACTGTAAAGCCTCCTTTGCTCTCGGGTTTTCAGGGTAAACCATTCCTATTTCTATTTCCCCGTCAGCCTTGCCCACCGGAACCATTTTATAATGTATTGCCGAGTCTTCCGATATGAAATTCAAAACCTCCGGAGAGACATCTCCGGCACTAATATCTTCTTTTAGAGGAGTTCCTGTTACTTCGCTTTTTATCTTAAAAAGCTCTTCTTCAGATATTATTTTTTTTCTTAAAAGTATTTCTTCTTTTGTCTTTCCTTCATTTTTTTCTTCTTCTGTTATTGAAGATGCTTTTTCTTCATCAAGAAACCCTCCTTCAATTAATTTTTCAATCAACTCCATAAATAAACCGCAAATTATGGCTTATGACTTCTTTTCAATTTTTCAAGATGAAAATAAGTGCCTTTCTTTTATTCATCATCTTCCTCTTCTTCTTTTTCATCTTCGTCCTCTTCCTGAGACTCGTCTTCTTCAGGCTCAGGTTCCGGATCCGGCTGTCTTCTTATTATTTGACCACTGTAAGGAAGGAAAGGATTATCTCTTCCCATAAGATCTTCGTCAAGAGATTCAATTTGCTCGTACTTATCAAAATAATCAAATTCCGGACCACTTAAATAGTTAAAATCAATTTCGGGAGCAGTTTTAAGAGTGGGCTCGGGAACATATTCATATTCAAGCTCGGAAAAAACAAATCTCCACAAGAAAATAAAGATAATAAGGGAAATTACTATTACCGTAATAACAACGTCTTTCTTACCGTCCTTTATGTCTTTAATTGAAGGCATTATATTTTTTTCTTAGCAAAAAAATTAATAAGAATATGTTTTTGCGTAAATCATTATATTTAATTCTTCCTCTCCTGTGTCAGCACTAAGAGATGCAGTATCCAGTGGGCCAATACCTCTCTCACCACCTCTTTGAATTATAATATTATTCATTGCTATAAGTCTAATCACATCTTCCGTATCTCTTAAAAATCCTTTTATATCATCATACTCTCCTGTAAGAGAAAGAGGGAAATGTGTTTCTTTAAGACGCGCGTGCTCTGAGGGCTCTTCTTCTTCACTTCTTGCCTCTAAGACATACTCTTCTATAGAAAACTCTCCAAAAGGTGCTTCCACATTAAGATTATTTTCTTCCATTAAGTCTTCTAGATATAAAAACAAGGAAGGAGCATCATGATCTTCGGGAAGAGCACTCCACATTTTTGCAAAATCCTCCTCTTTTTTTTCGATTGTTTCTTTTATATTTTGCAGATCAGCAACATAAACTTTTATATTTTCGAGTTCTTCGGTTAAAACCTCGTTTACTTTTAGCTGTCTTTGATAGTCTTCATAAAGTGGATAAACGGCATAAAGGCCTCCACCAAGAGAACCAACAAGAAAAGTTATTGTAAGAATTAGTTTAATCATCTTTTATTTTTAATTCGAATAATTCACGATCAATTCTTATTTGAAAAGAAAATGCAAAAATTCTTTCTCCCGTATCCTCATCATCATCAACGACAAGCTCAACAAGATCTACCTCTCTAACGATTTGTGAGTCTTTGAGTGCATTAAATTGTTGCCCGACAACAACAAGGTCTTCTCCTTTTCCGGTAACTATTCCCGTATTCTCGTCAAAGTCATATCCGACATTAAAAATCATCGAATTAGGGTGTATTATTTCCTCAAAAAAACCGAAAAAAGGTGAAGATATATGGTGATTGTCAAGTACTAATTTAAAATCTTCAATAAGGTTAAAGTGTGCTCTTGCCTTTTCTTCAAGGGCTTGTTTTTCGGGAATTTGAGCTTTGGTTTGTTCTATTTGCATCTCAATTTCTTCTTGCGTTTCTTTAGCCCTTACATCCAAATACCAAACAAAAAAGTAAGAAAGACCTACTAGAACAAAAAGAACAACGGAAAACTGAAAAAGAGCGTCCATTCCTTCGGGTAATTTAACCTCTTTCTTTTTTTCGCCAACTTCAATTGCCATATTTTATAGCTTTTATTTATTTTTATTTTCGCCACTTATTATACCGCTCAAAGCAACTCCAAGAGCAATAGAATGAGAGTGGCTTATTTTATCTAAATGTTCTTTTAGTATATCGGGATGCTTTACGTTTTCAAAGCAACTCTTGGTAATAACTTTTTTATCTATACCCTCTTTCGCAGCCTCCACTACTCCGGGAAGAAGAGAAAATCCTCCGGCAATCACCACTTCACTTACCGCCTTTCCTTCTTTCTTTTCAAAAATATCAACAACTCTTGAAATTTCCGAAAAAAGAGAAGAGAGAAGCGACGAAACTGATTTTTTTATTGTTTCTTCCTTTATTCCGTGTCCCATCACAATGTCTCTTGCATCATTGTATTCTATTTCCGCTTGCTTTGCAACTTGTTTTATAAGCATATTGCCGGCTATCTCCAAACTGTGTGTAGTTTTTAAAATTCCGTTTTCAGCAATGGCAAGAAGAGTGCTTTGCTCTCCTATATCTATAATAGCCACTGGTCCTTCTTTGTCACGGACAAGAGCTCTTACAAGCGCAAACATTTCACCTTCAAGTGAAATAATTTCTATGTTGGAAAGACGAGCTATTTCTCTGTATTGCTCAATAACTTCGTTTGGAACGGCAACCAAGTTAACTTTAATATTTTTATCTCCTTCTTTTTGCTCATCTAAAAACCAATCAAGAGAAACTTCGGAAATAGGAAGGGGAATGTATTGTCTTGAATGAAACTCAACTGCCGATCCAACTTCTTCCTCTTTCATGGGAGGAATAGTAAAAGTGGTAAAAAAACTAACAAAGTCAGGAATAGAAAAATAAGCTCTTCTTGTTTTTATTCCTGTTTCGTTTAAGAGATGCTTTAGTCCTTCAGCTATTTCGTTACTTGAATAAAGAAGAGATCCTTCCGTTCCCTTAACAGGGGCTTTTCCTATAAAATCGTGAAGAAAAACTTCTCCATAGTTTTCCAGCGTTATTTCTTTTTTCCCGGAAACCTCCACAACTTTTAGAGAAGAGGTTCCTATGTCTATTCCAAGAGAGTTGTTGCTTACAGGTTTTGAAAAAAATGGAATATTTATCATGTAAATATATTTACTTCCTTAATAATATTCAATATTTATAATATTGCAATAGTTCTTCCTAAGTTATTCTTTTTTATCTTCTTTTCTCCATCTTTCCATAATGTCCTTATGCCATTTGGATGTAAAAAACTTGCCTGTTTTATTGTCATAAGCAAACTCTGCGTTTTCTTCTTTTTTCATTTCTTCGTCATTTTCGTATTCATCATCATCCAAATTATGTTCTTCTCTAACTTCTTTTGCATTTTTTAAAGGAATCCACGAAGGTTCTTGAGCTTCAAGCAAGCTTATCTTTTTGTTCATTTCCTCTTCAATCTCCTTTACCGTAGAATCTTCATTTATATCTACTTTTATTGTGAGTCCCTCTTTATCCCTTTTTCCTTCATGATCACGGTTAATATCACCTATACTCTCTGCTATTTCTTTATTTTCTTTCGATAAATATTCAGGGTCAATAATTATATAAACCTCTCCTTTTGTTATATCTTCTTTGTTTGCCGAAGAATCTATTATCTTAATTCCTTTTTCATTGTAAAGCTTTTTAACACTTTCTCTTAAAGGAAGATCTACGTAATGATTAATATCATCCTCACTAAAAAACATCATTTTGCCACTCTCTTCATTCTTTTCTATTTCAAAAAGCTTTTTTTCTTTTTCTTCTTCCCTCTTCTCTTTTTCTTCTGGCTTTGGAAAAAGGTTTAAATTTTCAATCCCTCCATAATCCTCCATTTTTCTATATTTAAATTAATCTTTTTTTATAATACTCTTTTTTATAATTTTGTCCAAATATTTTTTCTTTTTTAGGTTTTAATGCCAAAAACTTCTATAAATCTTAATAATTTATAAAAAATAGAGGTGCCTTTTTTTATTGCACCGCCTAAATTTTTATTGTACTTTTAAAGTATGAATGGAAGATTTTTTATAGCCATTAACTTACCACTCGAAACTCAAAAAAGGTTAGAAGAAAAAAAGCAAGAAATTGCTCGTCTTTTTCCGTTAAATGCCGTGAAATGGACAAAAGAAGAAAATTTGCACATCACTTTGGCGTTTCTTGGCTCTGTTTCCATAAAAAACATAGAAATATTGATAAAAGACTTAGAAAACGTAAAAGAAAAAACCTTCTTTTTATCACTCAATGAAATTTGCTACTTTCCTTATAATAAAAGAAAAGCAAAAATGATATGGGCAAAAGGAGAAAAGTCAAAAATAAAATCTTTACACAAAAAAATAGAAAAAGCACTTCTTTATTCAAGTGCCTTAAATTATAATCCCGAAAAAAGAAATTTCACTACGCACATTACTTTAGGGAGAATTCGCTCTTGGCAATGGAGACGTTTATCTCTTTTTCAAATACCCATATTAGAAGAAAACATAAATCTCAAATTTCCCGTAGAAAGCTTTAGCCTTATGGAGAGCAAATTAAGCAAAAAAGGACCCAGCTACAAAAAAATAAAAGAATTCAAACTCCTTAATCAATAAGATCCTGCTTCTATTTTTCTATAAAGGGCATTGAAATCCCCATGTACACCCCCGGGGGTGTACATGGGGATGTGATTATTCGAGAGCTATCTTTTTTATTTTAGCAAGTTCTCGTTGATAGTCCTTCTGATCTTCAACAAATTTTCGATATTCATGGGGAGACATGTCAAACAAGCCGTCATATTTACATATCGGATACTTGCCCTTTTTCACTTCTACATATTCTTTGTATGAAGAATATTTCCACTGTTCCGGCTTTTCCACTATTCCTGCTGTCACCGGATTTAAATGTATATACCTTGTCAAGTGTAGCAACTGTTCATCTTTTGTTACCGGAACGTTTTTAAACCTGCCCTCCCACAAAAATCCTTTTCTTTTTTGCCAGGCATTAAATCCTCTAGCATAAGACCCTGAAACGTTTCCCATAAAATTTGAAATACCATTATCTTTTACTTGCCTTAAGAGTAAATGAAAATGAGTTGGCATAATGCAGTAGGCAATTATATCAACCGGTCGCCTACTATTTGTTTGTTCGTCTAAATACTCCTCAAAACTCTTTCCTTGGTTTCTTGCTTGAGAAATAAAGCGAGAAAACCTTGGAAGCTCTTCACCCACAGAAAAAAATCTAATTATTTGAATAATGTTTTCGTAGTGCTCATCAGAAGGGAATATATTATAACCGGCAATGCTCTTATTTAAAACATGATAGATATTGCCGGTAACAAGTTTTTCTTTTCTCCTCATATACTATTTTCCCCATGTACACCCCCGGGGGTGTACATGGGGAGGTTAGATTGTTTTTGCAAAAGTTAGGATCCAGACCTTTTTTACTCTGTTTTGTTTTAATATTTTTGTGAACTCTTTTATGGTTGCCGTACTTGTCAAAACATCATCTATTAAAACCACTTGCCCTGCCCTTTTTTCGGAAATAAAAGAAAAGGCATTTTTTACATTTGAAAAACGTTCTTTTTTGCTATCTAGCTTTGTTTGTGATTTTATGTTCTTTTCTCTCTTTAAAAGAGAAACTACTTCTTTTTTTGTTCTTTTTCCCAAATGCTCCGCTATTACTTTTGATTGATTAAAACCTCTCTCTTCTTCTTTTTTAAAGTAAAGGGGAACATAAGATATAACTGTTTTTTCGTCAAAAAGAAAATCGGTGAATTTTGAAAATCTGTGAGAATCTTTTTCAATCTCCAAAAGTCCATAATCTGTAAGCTCTTTAAAAACATCAATCAACGATTTATATTTGGCTTTTAAAACCAATTGTCTTGCTAGCCCCTCATAGCTCCAAAAACTAACGCATCCATCGGGATTGTTTTTTACTTTGCAATTTTTGTGCCTTTCTCCAAAAAACTGTGCAGCATTGCAAACCGGACAAGCAAATTCAGCTTCCGGTAAAAGAAAATAACACTCTTTGCAAAGATACATTCCTTCTTCTTTGCAGCCAACACAAAATCTGGGGTATAAAATATCGAGAATTAAATCCTTTAACTTAATCGCTACTTCTATCATAAATAAAGATTAGTGGCTTCTTTTTTTTGATTTTAGCTATTTTGTATTTTATACTGTAAACTTTCGGCAATATGGGTTGGTTCTATATTTTCTTTTTCGTCAATATCGGCAACCGTTCGTGATATTTTTAATATTTTAAAATAAGACCTTGCAGAAAAAGAAAATTTTGAAGATGCGCTTTGTAAAAGATTTTCCGCTTCTTTCGTTAAAAGACCGTATTTTTCAATGTGCTTATTTTTCATTTCTGAATTAGTAAGAATCTTTTCATTTTTAAATCTTTCTTTTTGCACCTTTCTCGCTTTCTCTACTCTCTTTCTTATGTCATCAGAAGACTCCATGCTTGCTTTTTCTTTTTCTTTTAGAGAAAGTTTCCTTGTTTCTACATCAGGGACATCAATGTGCATATCAACTCTATCTAAAAGCGGACCCGAAACTCTTTTTGTGTATTTTTCAATCTCTCTTTCGGTACACTGACAATTTTTCACTTCGTTATTTAAATAACCGCAAGGACACGGATTAGCAGAGGCGACAAGCATATACTTTGAAGGATAAACAACCCTCTCTCTGCTTCGCGATATTGAAACATATCCATCTTCTAAAGGCTGTCTCATTGCTTCAAGCGAAGATCTTGCAAATTCATTTAATTCGTCTAAAAACAAAACTCCGCGATGAGCAAGAGTTATTTCTCCGGGCTTTGGAATAGTTCCTCCTCCTGTCAGCCCCACAGAAGATATTGTATGGTGCGGAGAACGGAAAGGACGAGTTTTTATAAGAGAACCTCCGGGAGGAATATTTCCGGAGGCGGAATAAATTTTGGTTACTTCCAGTGACTCTTCATTATCAAGAAGTGGCAGTATTCCGGGAAGTGCCCGAGAGAGCATTGTTTTCCCCGAGCCGGGCCCTCCAATCATAAATATATTATGTCCTCCGACAGCAGCAATCTCTAAAGCACGTTTTGCTGCCTCCTGCCCAATAATTTCGTTCATATCAAACTCTTGAAAAATTACCTCGTCTTCTTTGGTATGTTTTGCTTTTTCTATTTTTTCTCCCCCGCTTAAAAAGGTAATGAGCTGTTTTAAGTTTTTTACGGGATAAATGTTTACTCCTTCCACTACCGCCGCTTCGTTTGCACAGCTTTCGGGTAAGAAAATATTTTTAAATCCGTTTTGCTTTGCAAAAAGAGCTAAAAGAAGTGCTCCTTTTGTATGACGCAAAGAACCGTCTAAAGAAAGTTCACCGAAAAATAAGCTCTTTTCGGGAACCTTAAAGTTTAGCACTGCCAAAAGAATACCAACGGCAATGGGTAAGTCATAACAAGAACCCTCTTTGGGAATATCGGCAGGAGCAAGGTTTACAATAATCTTTCTTGCCGGAAATTTTATTTTAGAATTAATTATTGCCGCTCTTACTCTCTCTTTGCTTTCACTTACCGCTTTTGCGGGAAGTCCTACAATTTCAAAGGCGGGCATTCCTTTTTCTAGCACATTTACCTCCACATCCACGCCGAGAGAATCAAGTCCGGAATTAGCAACAGAAGGTATTTTAATAAACATAAATTTGTTTTTATTAATTTATAACACTTTGTTTGCTTATTGATATCGAATATCAACAGTAAATGTTTTTGTGATGTGTTAGACGTAAAAGCTCTCCTTCTTTTGAAAAAACAATACAAACAAGATCTATCCTGTAAAAACCCTCGTAATTGTTAAAAGTTGTATAAGCCAGTGCATTTTGCCTTAATTTCTTCTTTTTCTTTGTGTTTACGGTTTCTTCCGGAGTTCCAAAATTATTATCTATCTTGCTTCTTACTTCTATAAAAACAAGTTTTTCGCTTTTTTTAGCAATAATATCAATTTCTCCATATTTATTCTTATGGTTTCTTTCTATTATATTGTACCCCTCCTTTTCTAAATATTCTTTTGCTTTTTCTTCTCCTCTTTTTCCTGTTTTTAAATTATTCATTAATTATTAAAAAATGAAAAAATTAAATAATATAGTATTTTCTTCCCTTTTTTGCGATAACACCTCTTAGTTCTAAAACAGAAAGCATGCTGTTTATTTGAGTTAACGGCAAGTTCATTTTTCTTGCAATTTCGTCTGTGTCGCACATTTCTGCTTCTAAAATATTTACAATTTGTTTTTCTTCCTTTTTTAGCTTTTCTTTCTTATCTTCTTTTCTTTCTTCTTTACTTTTTTCAAAAAAAGAAAGAATATCTTCACTGCAAGTAACAATACTTGCTCCTTCCTTTATTAGTTTATTTGTTCCTTTTGAAACACTACTGGTTATTGTTCCAGGAACGGCAAAAATCTTTCTTTTATATTTCTTTGCAAAGTCTGCGGAAATAAGGGAACCACTTTTCTCTGCTGCTTCAATAACCAGTGTTGCCATAGAAAGACCGACAACGATTCTGTTTCTTTTTGGATATGTCCATTTTTCCGGAGGAAAGCCGTTTTCAAACTCAGAAAGAATGAGTCCTTTTTCTGTAATTTCTTTGTAGAGGTTTTTTTGATAAGCGGGATGTATAACATCTACCCCGCACGGCATTACGGCAATTGTTTTTCCTCCTGCTTTTAAAGCAGCACGGTGTGCCGTAGCGTCAACCCCATACATAAATCCGGAAACAATGGTCATTCCTTCTTCTGAAAGCTCTCTTACAAGTTTTTCGGTCACTATTTTTCCGTAGTTTGTTATTCTTCTTGAGCCAACAACCGCAAGAGTATTTTTAAACATACTCTCATTAAAAAAACCTCTATACTTTAAGGTTTTAGGGGGAGAGTCTGTTTTCTTTAGGAGATTTGGGTAACGAGAATCTTTTATTTGTACCTCTCCTTCTTCATACATTACTTCATTATATTATTATTGTTTTCTTTTTCAAATCAATCAAAAAAACCCATGTACACCCCCGGGGGTGTACATGGGGAAATAAACACTGCTACTTCGGTGCAAAACCTTATTGCTTAACCTAGGTTTTGCACTTAACCTAGGTTTTGCAACGCCCTATGTCTCCTCTTTCTATCATCAAAAAAGCCAAATTCCCCGACTAAAAGGGACCTGTCCCCTCCGTTCCTCATCTTACAAAACAAAAGAGTGAGGAGAAAACTATAAAATTGCTAAATAATCAAATTCTTGGTTTTGGACACTACTATAAGTTTGCAAACTGCAAACGAGTTTTTAGAGAACTTGACGCTTTTATTAGAATGCGGCTGAGGAGATATATTGCAAGAAACAAAGATAGCAAAAGAAAAGAAAACAACTTAATTCTTACAAACAAAGCGCTTTCTTGTAGGGGATTAAAATCTTTGACGGAAATTTGCCCCGTTAGAAATTACCCCCACAAAAACACCCTTATTTCTCAAAAATCTTCCAAAAAGAAGAAGAAAACCGATTACCGTAAGAAACAACCTCGCTTTACGGATTTAGAGCAAAAGGGCATTACTACGAACAAAAACTGATTTTGGAAGAACTAAAAACTGACCAGTTTGGTGAAGAAGATAGAACAAAGAGTAGCGAAAATTGAAAGGAAAATGGTCAGCTAAAAAAAGCGGTAAATAGCTTGTCCTGAGTTTATCGAAGGATCAAAAATCAACTGTTAACGGTCAATAGTCAACCGAGGGTTGACCCTTGGGCAAGA
>PWJI01000042.1 GCA_003560095.1 Candidatus Nealsoniibacteriota bacterium | reverse complement strand
GATCAAAAAAGAGTGGATGTGTGAGTTCGATATAAGTGGAAGTATTGGAAAAAGGTATAGAAGGCAAGATGAGATAGGAACCCCTTATTGCATAACCGTAGATTTTGAGTCTTTAGAAGATAACTCTGTAACTATAAGAGAAAGAGACACTATGAATCAAGAAAGAGTAAAAATAGAAAACCTGGAAAAATATTTATCCGAAAAATTAAACTAATAAAATTAATTTAATCGGTAAAATAAAAAAAGAGGAAAGTTTCCTCTTTTTTTATTTTATTTTATTACTTTCAATTACTTGATAACGGATATATTTATACATTTCCCCAAGGAAAAATACTGAGGAAGACAAGGCGATAAACAAAACAATCTCACTAGCTTTCAGTGCACCAAAACCAAAGACATCTCTAAAAAAAGAAATTTCCACAACAAGAACTTGCATTACGGCAGCAATTAAGAAAGCAAAAATCATATACTTATTAGAGAAAAATCCTATATCAAAAACAGAGCTCCTTAAAGATCTCATATTTAATGCATTAAAAAGTTGAGTAAAGGCCATTACCGTAAAAATACCGGCTCTTGCTCTTCCTATGTCCCCCTCCCCTCCTTGATAGATTAAATTAAAAACAAAGAGACCAACAATCGCCATTGTTGCTGTCATTAGCACAAAAAAAGGAACAATCTCTAAAGAGAGAATGTTTTCTTTTTTATTTCGTGGAGGCTCTTTCAGGACATCTCCACGGCCCGGTTCTGCAGCCAAAGGAAAACCTACCGCTCCATCAGTTACAAGATTAAGCCATAATATTTGAGCAGGAAGAAGAGGTATCGGAAAACGTAAAAAAATAGATGTTATTAGTGTTGCAAACTCAGCAAAATTAGTGGTAATAAGAAAAGAACTCGCCTGTCTTGTGTTTGTAAAAACAATTCTTCCTTCTTCTATTGCTGCAACAATTGAAGCAAAGTTATCGTCCGTGAGTATTATTTCTCCTGCTTCTTTGGTAACGTCAGTTCCGGCCACCCCCATAGCAATACCAATGTCCGCCTGCTTCACTGCTGGAGCATCATTTACTCCATCTCCGGTCATTGCAACAATAGCCCCCTTTTCTTCTTGTAAAGTCTTGGCAATTAATAATTTCATATGAGGAGTAAGTCTTGCAAAAACATTTACCTTCGAAACTGCTTCTATAAATTCTTCTTTCGACATTTTAGAAAGCTCCTTTTGAGTAAGAGCACTCTCTTCCCCTTCTTCTAATATTCCAACCTCTTTAGAGATGGCAATAGCAGTCCCTTTATGATCACCGGTTGTCATAATTACTCTTATTCCTGCATTTTTAGCCTTTGAAACAGCTTCTTTTACTTCCGGCCTTGGCGGATCCACTATTCCTGCAACTCCTACAAAAACAAGATCATCGATCATATCTCTTTCTAATTCTTCTGTTTCTTTTGAGGCTTTCCTATAAGCAATTCCAATAGTTCTCATTGCTTTTCCTGTCATCTGTTCAACAGAGGCCAAAATATTTTCTTTTTCTTTTTCGGTTGCCTCAACAGCTCCTTCCTTTTTTTGAAAATATTTAACTTTTTCCATTATCTCTTCCGGAGCACCTACAACATAAACCTGCTTTTCCTCCTTCCCATTTAAAAGAATCGATAATGATGCTCTATATTTAAATTTAGAGCTAAAAGACATGTCATCCATCTTTCTTTCTTTTTCATGAATAAGCTCCTCATTAAGCCCTGCTTTTTGAGCAAGAACAACCAAAGATGCCTCTGTAGGATCTCCGATTATTCCGTATCTTTCCTCATCTTCTTTTTTGGTTAATTGAGCTTCGTTACAAACTCCGGCAATATGTAAAAATTTTTCAAGATTAGGTTTATTAAGAGGTGTTATAACTTCTCCGTTTTTTATAAACTTTCCTTCCGGTTCCCATCCCTCTCCGGTTACATCTATTTCTGTACCGGTTGCAAGAACAATCTTTCTTACGCTCATTGTGTTTTGCGTAAGAGTTCCTGTTTTGTCGGTTACTATATGATCAGTAACTCCCAAAGTTTCGGTTGCCGGAAGCCTTCTTATAATCGCATTTCTTTTTGCCATTCTGGTTGCTCCAATGGCCAAAACAACAATTAAGATAGCCGGCAATCCTTCGGGAATTCCGGAAACAAGAGCTGCAACTGCAAAACGAAGAGATTCTTGAAAACTTTCTGCAAGTGCAAAAACTTCTTTTACAGTACCTCCGTTAAAATAAAAAGAAAAAAGAAAAATAAGAAATGCTCCAATAAATGCAAAAAAAGCCATCTGCTTTGCTAAGGTTCCTATTTTTTCTTCAAAATGACCTCCTTTTTTTTCAATTTCGTCAATATCTTTTGCAATATTTCCAAAAATTGTTTCGCTACCGGTAGCCACAACTACCCCTTTCGCCTTACCTCCTGCTACAAAGGTGCCCATAAAGGCCATGTTTTTTCTATCACCCACTTCAGCCTCTTCATTTACCAAATCACTATGTTTTCCTACAGGAACAGACTCTCCGGTAAGCGAAGATTCGCTTGCACGAAAATTTTTAACATAAAAAAGTCTTAGGTCAGCTGGAATACGCGATCCTTCTTCTAAAAAAACTATGTCTCCGGGAACAACATGTTCTGTAGAAATTTCCAAAAGTTTTCCTTCTCGATAAACCTTTGTCTTTGGCACAATCATTTTTTTAAGCGCTTGTATTGCTTTTTCTGCTTTGTGCTCTTGAACAAACCCTAGAACTGCGTTTAGGAAAATAACTGTCAAAATAATATAAACCTCTGTCATTTCGTTAAAAAATGCAGAAATAGCTGCAGCTACAAACAAAACATAAATCAGCCCACTTTTAAATTGTTTTAAAAAAATTACTATCGGATGAACAGACTTTTTGCCGCTTATCACATTTAAGCCATATTTTTCAATCCTCTTTTCTGCTTCTTTTTGGGATATCCCGTCAGGATGAGAAGAAAAATACTTAAAAACTTCTTTTACATTTTGAACGTGCCAGTTTTCCATTTTTAGTTATTATTAATTTTTATTATTCCTTTACCTTATTATAGCTCTAATTAACATTATATTTAAACAACATAAAATGTCTATCTAAGAAAAATTTTATTTGGTTATTATTTCCAAAATCAAAAAAGAAAAGTATAATGATAAAAGTATGTGGCAAAAAATAAAGAAAAAACTAATCAAAGAAAAAAAAGAAAATTCTTTCGATTTTCTAATTGTAGGATTGGGTAATCCGGGAGAAAAATATAAAGACACAGTTCATAATTGTGGCTTTAGGGTTGTTTCTCTTTTTCAAGAGAATTATTCTTTTCCTTCTTTTAAAAAAGATAATACCCTAAATGGTCTTTTGTCAAAAGGAGAAATTGAAGATAAAAAAATAGCTCTCTTTTTGCCGTTATTATATATGAATCTTTCGGGAGATCCGGTAAAAAGAGCTGTAAAAAGACTAAAAATTAACTTAGAAAAAATAATTTTAGTTCATGACGATATTGATCTTCCAATTGGAACACTAAGATTTTCTACAAAAAGAGGGAGCGCCGGGCATAAGGGAGTGTCTTCCGTAATCAAGTCATTAAAAACAAATAACTTTTCTCGCTTGAGGATAGGTGCTAGAAAAGAAGAAGAAAAAGCAAAAAAAGTGGTATTAAAAAAAGTCCCTTCCAGCTTTAATGAGATAGAGGAAATTGCCACTAAAGAGCTTAAAACATTTCTTCTCTCTGAAAATCAATCAAAAACAATAATTGCAAACAAAAAAGAGGCTTAGTTTCGCCTCTTTGGTCTTGCAAGTCAATCTCTTTAGGTTATCTACGAGCTTCACCCCTGCAACTGATTACAGAAACAGAAAATGAAAGCATCCATTTCGGACACCGGCTAAAAGGACGGATAATTAAAAATTAACGCGCCCAATAAAAAGGAGGGATTTTGAACTGCAAGACCGTAAAGTACATGCAGAAAAAAAAGAAGCCACTCGTAGATAATCTAAAAAGATACTTGCCCTCTTTTTTGTTTTTTAAAAGTACGCTTATATTATATTATATTTTCTATCTTTGTCAAGGAGAAAGTCTTTATATTTATTTAATATATGCTATTCTTTTTTCATCATGCGTCTTGTATTAGTAGAAAGTCCAACAAAAACAAAAACTCTTGAAAAATTTTTAGGCAAAGACTACAAAGTACTTGCCTCTTACGGCCATCTTCGTGACTTGCCTAAAAGCAAGCTTGGAATAGATGTTGAAAACAATTTTGAGCCTCAATATGTTATTCCCTCAAAGTCTCGAAAAAACGTAAAACCATTAAAGGAAGCTTTAAAAGAAGCTAGTGAAGTTTATCTTGCTACCGATCCCGACAGAGAAGGAGAGGCTATTTCTTATCATCTTCTTTATGTCTTGGGAATAAAAAACTACAAAAGAATCGCCTTTAATGAAATTACCAAGTCAGCAGTTGAGGAAGCTGTAAAAAACCCACGAACAATTGACTTAAATCTAGTCAACGCACAACAAGCAAGAAGAGTTTTAGATAGACTTGTGGGATACAAACTCTCTCCCCTTCTTTGGAAAAAAATAACCAGAGGTCTTTCTGCGGGAAGAGTGCAATCGGTGGCCCTTCGTCTTATAAATGAAAGAGAGAAAGAAATAGAAGATTTTAAGAAAGAAGATTACTGGAGCATTGAAGCTTGCCTTAATTCCGGTGCGGGAGAATTAACAGCACTACTAAAAGAGAAAAACGGTGAAAAAATAGAAAAACCAAGTCCGCAAAATTCATCAAAGAAAGAAAAAAAAGGAAGTAAAAAAAGAACAATAGCAAAAAAAGAAGAGGCGGAAGAAATAAAAAATGATCTTGAAAAAGCCGATTTTACTGTAAAGTCAATTACCAAAAAAGAAAAAAAACGCACACCGCCCCCTCCTTTTACTACCAGCACAATGCAACAAGAAGCTTTTAAGAGATTAAGATTTCCTTCCGGCTTTACAATGCGAATAGCTCAATCTCTTTACGAAAAAGGTTTAATTACTTACCATAGAACAGACTCTCTTAATATTTCCAAAGAAGCAAAAAAAACAGGAGAAAGCTATATTAAAGAAAATTACGGAAAAGAATATTATAAAGAAAGAAATTTTTCCTCTAAAGGAAAAACTCAAGAAGCGCATGAAGCAATAAGACCATCCTCTCCGGAAATTTCTCCGGAAAAAACCAAACGACTTAAGGATGAAGAGAAAAAACTTTATCAGTTAATTTGGAAAAGATTTATTTCTTCTCTCATGAGCGACGCTCTTTTTTATTCTACAAACATTTTAATTGAAGCAAAAAATAAAGATAACTATCTTCTCTCTTCTTCCGGCTCCGTTTTAAAATTTGATGGTTTTACAAAAGTTTATTCTGTAAAATTTGAAGAAAGTGAGCTACCAATCATTAAAGAAAATGAAAAACTTTTTCCAAAGAAAATAAGCGCAAATGAGCACTCCACAAAACCCCCTGCAAGATTTACCGAAGCAACACTAATAAAAGAAATGGAAAAAAATGGTATTGGCAGGCCCTCCACTTATGCTCCAACGCTTTCCACCATTTACCAAAGAAACTATGTAGAAAAAATAGACAAAAGATCCCTAAAGCCAACAGAAATAGGAAGAATGGTTGACTCTCTTTTGATAAATCACTTCCCTTCCATAGTAGATTTAAAATTTACCGCTAAAATGGAGGAAGATCTTGACAGTATTGCAAAAGGTGAAAAAGAGTGGCGAGAAATTATAGGAGAATTTTATAAAGATTTTGCCAAAAAATTAGAGCAAAAAGAAGTAGAAATTAAAAAAGAAGATATTATGCAAGAAAAAACAGACGAAAAATGTGATAAATGCAACGGGGAAATGGCTGTCAAAATGGGCAAATTTGGAAAATTTATTGCCTGTAAAAACTTTCCCGATTGCAAAAACACAAAACCATTAAGTGACAAAGAAGAAGATGAAGAAGAGGTAGTATGTGATAAATGCAATTCGCAAATGCAGATAAAGCAGAGTAAATTTGGTAAGTTTTACGGTTGTAGCAAATATCCGGAATGCAAAAATATAAAACCCCTAAAAGATGAAGATGATAATCTCGATATAAAGTGCCCCGAGTGTCAAGAAGGAGAGGTGGTAAAGAAAAAATCAAAAAAAGGAAAAATGTTTTACGCTTGCAGTAGATATCCGGATTGCAAATTTACGTCAAGTAAAAAGCCTGAATTATAAAGTAAAAAGAGTCGCCTAAAAGCGACCCTTTTTGTTTTTTTTATAAATTTCTTGCTCCTTGCAGGCTTTCTCTATTAAGTCTTGGAAAATTTCATCTCCATTTCCCACTACTATTCCGTAAGAAAATTTTAGTGGGAAAAATAACTCGTTTGATTTGCTGTAAATTCTTTCTATTGCTTTATTTGCATCATCTTTGTTTGCTTTGGGTAAAATAAGCAAAAACTCATCTCCTCCATAGCGAACACAAATATCTTTTTCTCTAATAGAGGATTTTAGAGTTTTTGCAAATATTTTTAGCATCTCATCACCTTTCTTATATCCTTGATCGTTTATTTTCTTAAAACCGTCAATGTCAATAAACACAACAGCAACTTTAGCTCTCTTTCTTTTCTCAATAGATCTTCGATTAAAAGCTCCGGTAAGGGGATCAATAGAAAAATCTTCTATTCTTTTAACCGTAGCGTCTAATCCAAGCTTATTAATGTAGGAAGCAAGTTTTAAAAAATGAACTAATTTCCCCAATTTTTATACGCCTCCTTTCTTTTTTGTTGCTAAATTATACTATATTTTACAAATAAAACAAATTATATTGAAAAAATATCATCTTTTAACTTTGAAGCATCTTCTTTTTCGATAGCCTTTCTTATTTTTTCCATTAAATTCAAAACAAAATAAAGATTGTGCTTTGTTAGTAGCATAATTGCATAAATTTCTCTTCTTTTTACAAGATGATGTAAATAACTTCTTTTGTAATTTAAGCAAATAAAGCAACTACAATTATTATCAAGGCTTTTTTTATCTTCTTTGTAGCGAGAAGATTTAAGGTTTATTCTTCCAGAAGAAGTAAGTGCTGTTCCGTGGCGCGCAAAACGGGTAGGAATTACACAATCAAATAAATCTACTCCCCTTAAAGCCCCGTCTATTAAATCTTCGGGCTCCCCTATTCCCAAAAAATGACGCGGTTTTTCTTGTGGTAGTTTTTCAGAAAGAATGTCTAGTATGTTACGCATATTCTCTTTGGAATCTCCAAAAGACTCTCCAAAAGAACCGCCTATCCCAAAACCAAAAAATGGAAGACTTGAAATAAATTTAGCTGATTCTATTCTCAAATCTTCAAATCTCCCACCTTGCACAATGCCCATCATCCTTTGATTTTTGTTTTTTAGAGAATTTAATGAAATTTCCGCCCAACGATGAGTTTTTAAAAGAGATTGCTTTTGATATTTATAAGAAGCAAGAGGAGAGGTGCACT
>PWJI01000046.1 GCA_003560095.1 Candidatus Nealsoniibacteriota bacterium | reverse complement strand
GTACTCTGAGGAAACTTTAGAACCCGTAGGACTTTCTTCTCCCACCGGTTTTGTAGGAACTTACACAAGAGCAAAACTAAACAGCACCTTAGAAGAAGAAGAATTTGAAGAGAGTGCCGATTATACAGAATTAATGAATGCAATAGAGGAAGTTTTAGAAAAGATAGAGGAAATATCTAAAAGGTTAGGCGAAATGGAAGAGAAGGAAGAAGTAGAAGTGGAAGAAGTTAAAACAAAAATTAGTGGAATCCCCGAGAACTTCACTTTTGACAAAAATCTTGCAGAAGGCCTAAGAGATACCGATGTTAAGTATCTCCAAATACTACTTAACTCTGATCCTGATACGAGGGTAGCTCAAACCGGATACGGTTCTCCCGGAAACGAAACTGATTACTTTGGAAACCTAACCAAAGAAGCTGTAAAAAGATTTCAGGAAAAGTACACAGAAGAAGTACTCTCTCCCTTTAACCTAACACAAGGAACAGGGTTTGTAGGACCCTCAACAAGGAAAAAACTTAACGAAATAATTAAAGACGAAGAAAAAGAAGATAAAAAAGAAGTGGTAGTTGAAGAAGAAAGAGAGCACCAAACTCTCTCAGAAGAGACAAAAGACAAAAGAGGATACATAGTGCAGTTTAAAGGAGATCCTTTCGGTGTTAAACAAAGAGAAACGGAAATGCTTTTTACAGGGGTAATGGCACAAAACGAAATTGAAAAACAATACGCCGCCTTCAAGGAAGACTTTTCTTCCAATATCTCCAGCATAGAAAGCATCATCCCCGATTTTGAAGAGAAAGCAAGAGGAGAGTTTCAAAACGCTTTCCACGGAGTTTCTTTGGACATCACCAAAGACGAAGTAGAAGAGCTCAGAAGACTGCCGTTTATCGAAGAAATTTACAACAACGAAAAAGTTGAAGTTCTTTTAAATAGTTCCGTTCCCCTCATTAACGCTGACGATGTTTGGGAGTACGAAGAAGGATACACGGGAGAAGGAATAACCGTAGCCGTAATCGATACAGGAGTAGACTATACTCATAGATCGTTTGGTAGTTGCACAAGAAGTCAATTTTTAGGAGGAAATTGTGAAAAAGTAATCGGAGGATACGACTTTGTAAACTCAAACGCAGACCCCATGGACGATCACGGCCACGGAACTCATTGTGCCGGAATCGTAGCGGGAGATGACAATACCATTACCGGAGTAGCCCCCGATGCACAAATTTTAGCCTACAAAGCATTAGACGAGGAAGGTTTTGGATACTGGGATTGGGTTATCGGAGGAATAGACAGAGCGGTAGAAGACGGAGCCGATGTTATCTCTCTTAGTTTTGGTTCTAACGTAGGACCAAACAATCCCGTATCAAGAGCGGTAGACAGTGCTTCCAGTGCAGGTGTTGTAGCATCCGTTTCGGCAGGAAACGAAGGACCGGGAGGTGGAACCATCTTGGCACCGGGAAATGCAGAAAGTGCGATAACCGTTGGAGCAACCGATAAAAACGACAACATGGCCTTCTTTTCTTCAAGAGGACCCGTTCCCGGAATGTCAAAACCTGATGTTGTTGCACCGGGAGTGGCGATAAAAAGCCCTATCTTAAACAATAGATACGCATCATGGAGTGGAACTTCAATGTCTGCTCCTCATGTTTCCGGAGTAATCGCCTTAATGCTACAAAGAAACCCTGAACTTACCCCCGGAGAGATAAAAGATACTTTACGTAAAACAGCCATTGATATCGGAGAAAGCTCTAACGCCCAAGGACAGGGAAGAGTTGATGCCTTAAGAGCCATAAAAGAAGACGATTCCGATCCCAGACCTACACCTGACCCGGACCCGGACCCTGATCCTTTCCCAGACCCTGACCCGGACCCAGACCCTGATCCCGATCCTGACCCTTCACCCGGAAACAGCTGTCAGCAACTTGGAGGTGAGTGTGCGTGGTGGTATGTTGTAGAAGGAAGTAGTTGTAGAGTTAACGGACAAAGAGGTGTTGTAAGAGATGGATTGTGTCCGGATAATGAGGGTTGTTGTGTTCCTTTATCACAAGATGATCCTGAGCCAAAACCTGATCCTGATCCCGATCCTGATCAATGTAACTCAAAAACTTGCGAAAATTGTGAGATTGGTAGTGCTTGTGGAGGTGGAATTTATGCGGGAGAATTTGAAGGAAACATTATTATTGCTGCCAAAGAAGATTATAAAGAAAAAGTGCAGTGGGGATGCATGGGTCAAAGAGTTTTACCTTTAGCGGATTCTGCTACGGATGGAAAAACAAATACCAAAAATATAATTTCTTTTCATGATAATCCAAGTAATTTTGAAGGAAATAACTATAAAGAGTGCATTGATGGGTGTGAGCAATGGGGGTGTCATGAAGATAACGATGGAATGGTTGCAGCTAAGGTGTGTGCGGACTTGGAGCTAGGCGGATACAGTGATTGGTTTCTTCCTTCCAGAGAACAGTTAATGCTTTTATATGATGAGCGTGATGCAATAGGCGGATTTGTCACTAGTTCTGAAAAATTACATAGAGAAAGAAATTACTGGTCTTCCTCTCAATCTTCTACACAACACAACTCTAAAATTGCTGCACGTACAATTGATTTTCATAATGGCAGCCAATGGATTACATCCAAACGTGTTCCGCGAAATATTCGTTGTATTCGGGAGTTATAAAATAAACCCTTAACAACATAAAACATTTAAACAATCGGAGGTTCAACCTCCGATTTTGGAAACCATACTTTCGGAGGTTGAACCTACGAAAGTTTCTTTTTCAAGGTTTTTTAATGGTTTTGCTGTAGGGGGAGTGTAGTATTGTAGTTATACTAGGTAAATTAAGGATTGTGTTTCTAAAGAAGTCAGGGTTTTTGACTTTTTAAAATAATTTGTTATAATTTGGCTGCAATAAGAGAGGGATGCTCCCAAATAAGGAGTTTTTTAATTGTCTAAACTATGGAAAACAACACAATAAACACAATAAAAGAGGCCGAAAAAGAGGCCGAAAAAGAAATAGAAAAAACAAAAGATGACTTGGAAAGAAAAAAGCAAGAACGGAAAGATTATTGGGAAGAAGAAAAAAAGAAAATTGACAAAAAATACGAGGACAAGTTAAAAACTTTTCGTGAGAAACTAAAAGAAGACTTTAAGCAAAAGGCCATGGAGATGGAAGAAAAGCACAAAGAGAAAAAAGAAAGGATTAAAAATAATGCCAAAAAGAATTTAAATAATTTTAAAAAAGAAATCTTAAACAGAGTATGAATTTGCCGGTGAAAAAAATAGAATTAGTGCTTCCGAGAGAAGGAATAAACAACCTTCTTGATGATTTGCAGTCAAAAGGTTTCTTGGAGATTATTTCTAAAGAAAGTGCAAAAGAGAGCACTCCTGAAAAAAGTGACTACGATATTAGACTTAGCGAAATAGAGTTTGTTTTAAGTTTTCTTGAAAGATTTAAGCCCAAAGAAGGGTTTGCAAAAAATCTCATATATAGCTTTGTTCCTGAAAAAGAAAGCTTTAAAGAAGAAGAGTTAAGAGAAATCTTTAACTCCAAAAAGGTAAAAGAAGCTGTTGAAAAATGCAGCCTTCTTGAAGAAAAAATAAACAAAATGGAGGCACGAAAAGAAGAGCTTTTAAATGAAATAAGTGTTTTAAGAAGGTTTGAGAATGTTTCCGCCTTTAAGCAAAACGATTTAAAGAAAGTGGATTGTTTTGTTGGCTCTGTAGATATTAAAGAAAAAGATGATCTTATTAAGTCGCTTTCCAAAAAGAATTCTTTGTATTTGGAAAAGGGTAGTGAAAGCCCTTTTTTATTTAATTTTGCTCTATTTTACCCAAAAGAAAGCGAGCAAGATGTGTTTAAGATACTTAAAAAGCACGAAAGCAAAGAAGAAACGGTTTTTTGGAGCGATCATCCCAAAAGAGCTCTTGAAAAAAGAGAAAAAGAAGTTCGTGAGATAAATATAGAGCTTGAAATCCAAAAAAAGGAAGCGCAAAAATTACTTCTTTTTTCTCCAAAATTGGAAGCTCTTTCTGATTGGCTAAGATGGCAAATAGAAAAAGAAGAGTTCTTAAAAAAATCAGAGGAGACAAAAAATTATGTTGTTATTGAGGCTTGGACAGCAAAAGATTATGTTCCGGAAATAAAAAAGACATTAAAAGAGAAAACAAATAACTTTTTAATAAAAAACCTCCCGATAAAGGAAAATGATAATCCTCCGGTAATACTTCAAAATAAAGGAGTAACCGATAGTTTTAATATAGTAACAGGAGTTTACGGGTTACCTAAAAAAAACGAAATCGATCCGACTCCTTATTTGGCGCCTTTTTTTATTTTTTATTTCGCACTTGCACTCTCTGATTCGGGATACGGAATTCTTCTTGCCGCCTTTGCCTTTATGGCAAAAAAAATGTTTAAAAAAGCGGGCGCTGATAAGTTTTTCAATCTTTTTATTTTTAGTGGTATTTTGACTGCTATTGTCGGCTTTTTTGTGGGTACTGTTTTTGGAAGTGATATTTTGGAGAATGTAAGGATTGCCGATCCGATGAGTGACCCTATTGGAGCTTTATTGTTTGTTCTTGCACTTGGTGTTTTTCAAGTATTTGTGGGATTAATTATAGGAATGGTTTGGCTTATTAGGAGCGGTAAGACTAAAGAGGCAATTGCGGGAAACGGTTCTTCCATTGTTTTTTTTGTAGGAGCGGTTTTGTTTTTAATCACCGATGAGATTAATTTTATGATTTCGGGAGCAATATCTATGCCCCTTATAGCTTTTATTTATTCTGATGCCAAAAGTATTTTTCAAAAACTTGGCAAGGCTTTTGGCTCACTTTACGGATTAATAGGTTTTGTTGGAGATATACTTTCTTATTCAAGAATTTTGGCTCTTGGTCTTGCTACCGGAATAATAGCATCGGTTATAAATATGATGGCTTTAATTTTTAAAGATATGATTCCCGTTCCGGGAGTTGATTTGGCGGTTGCCGGAGCAATTCTTGTTATCGGACATGTGGGAAATTTACTTATCAATGCTTTGGGTGCCTTTATCCACTCTGCAAGATTGCAATTTGTGGAGTTTTTTTCCAAATTTATGGAGGGTGGAGGAAGGCATTTTAAGCCACTTTCAAGAAAGGGTCGTTACATAGAAATTATTAACTAAAGTATTAATTTAATTATAAAAAAATATGGAATTAGGTATTGCATTGGCAATTTTAGGAGCTGCTTTGGCTGTCGCTTTGCCGGGAATCGGATCGGCGATGGGTCTTAGCTATGTTGGTCGTTCGGCCGCGGGTCTTATTTCCGAAGAGCCAGAAAAATTCGGAAAAGCCCTTCTTTTACAGGTTCTCCCCGGAACTCAAGGTATTTACGGATTTTTGGCTGCGGTTTTAGCACTTCAGCAAATTGGTATTTTTGAAGGAGAGCTTGTTTCTTTAAATGTGGAAGGAGGATTAGGAATACTTTTTGCCTGTCTTCCTATCGCTTTGGCGGGAATTGCATCAGGAGCACTTCAGGGGAAAGTGAGTGTTGCGGGAATTTCAACTCTTGCAAAAAAGCCCGAAGAAGTTGGAAAAGCTATTATTCTTTCGGCGATGGTTGAAACTTATGCCGTAATATCGCTTTTGGCAACAATCCTTATATTAAATGGAATTTCAGTTTAATTGAAAACCAAATGAAATTAGAAAAACTTCTTGAAAAAATAAAAGATGACGCGAAAAAAGAAATAAATGCTCTAAAAAAAGAGCACAGTCTTGAAATGAAAAGAATAGACGAAAAAGGTGAAGAGGAGACTGAAAGAAAAACAAAAGAAAAAGAAAATGATTTAAAAAAAGAAAGAGAAAAAATTCTAAACGACCTTGAAAAAGAAAAAGAGTTTCAACTTAAAATGGACCTCTTGAAAGAAAAAAAGAAGCTGATAAATGAAGCGTCTTTGCATGTAAAAAAAGACATAGAAAACCTTTCTTTTTCGGAAAAGAAAAAAATCTATCAAAAGAAAATGGAAGAGGTGAGTGACTTTTTAAACAAAAACTGCCTTGTCTTTGTTGCTTCCGGAAAGAAAAAAGAACTGGTATCGGTTTTCAAAGGAGTTCCTGAGAAAAACATCATTGAGCGAAACGGAAAAATTGGAGATGATTTCGTTATTGAGGGCAAAAACTTTGTTTTAAATGTTAGTTTGGCGGATTTTGTTGATAAGAAAGTAGAAGAAGATATTGATTTTTTCGCAGACTTATTATTCAAAGAAAAATAAAATGAAGTATCTTTTCTTTATATCTTGGCTTAGAGCGAGAGAAAAAAAATTGGCTGATCAAGTTGATTTTGACAGAATGGTGAGTGCTTCAAATATGGAAGAGAGCTTTAGAGTGCTTAACGATACCGATTACGCACCTTACTTGCAAGGAAAAGCGCATAGCGATATAGAAGAAATAATCGAAGAAGAGAGAAAAGATTTTAGAAAAAATCTTCTCAAGATGGGGATGGATAAGGATTTCTTGGATGTTCTTTTTTTTAAAGACGATATGAGCATTATCTCTAAAGAGATAAAAAAAGATTTGTTTGAAAAAGAAGCAAAGGGAGGAAAAAGTCTTTCAAAGAAAAAGGATACCGACACTGTCAAAGAAATAAAAAAAGCATCTCCCGAAAAACCCGAAGATGTAGATGACATTCTTTTAGAGAAATACTTTCAAAAAACGATTGATTTTTTGAAAAAAAATAAAGAAAAAAGTTTGGAAACTTTTTTTAGCAATTATAGTGAGATAATAAACAAGGAAACCGATTTTCAAAAAAGGGACGAAAGTATTTTGAAAATGGAAAATGAGATTATTGAAAAAGGAAGAGAGGATGTGGAAGGAGCGGCTCCCATTTTTGCTTTTTTTATCAAAAAAAGAAGAGCGGAGCACTTTATAAGAACAATTTTTTCGGGAAAAAGGATGAATATGGATTCCAGGGAAATATATAAATTACTAATTGAAAAAAGAGCCTTATGAAGGAAAAAAGAATTGCTTTTGTGGGCCCGAAAGAATACGCCAAAGTGATGCGTTTTGCCGGATTTGAGTGTTTTGGAGTATTAAGTGAAGACGAGGCCAAGGAAACCATAAAAAACTTAGAGGAGGAAAATTACGCCCTAATCTTTGTTTCTCAGGATGTTTGTCCGAAAGAGGTTGCAATGGATAGAATTGTTGTTCTTCCGGGGGTTTCTAAAAAAGAAGAAGATTCCGATTATTTAAAGAAAGAAATTAACAAAGCATTGGGAGGTGATTATGATATTTAGCTTATTAATTTTTTAAAAGATTAAAAATACCGCAAAATTATCTAAAATTATGGAACAAAAAAAAGGAGAAATAATTAAAGTTTCCGGACCGCTTGTTGTTGCTAAAAACATGGAAGGAGCAAGCATCTACGAGGTTGTTAAGATTTCCAAGATGGGTCTTTTGGGAGAAATTATTGAAATTAGCGATGGTGTTGCTTCTATTCAGGTTTACGAAGAAACTTCCGGCATAGGACCGGGAGAACCGGTTGAAAGAACAGGTTCTCAGCTTTCTGTTGATTTGGGTCCGGGATTAATGAGTGCAATATATGATGGAATTCAAAGACCCCTAAAAAGTCTTTTTAAGGAGTCGGGCAACTTTATAACCAGAGGAATTAATGTTTCTGCATTAGATGAAGAGAAAAAATGGAATTTTGTTCCGAAAGTAAAAGAAAAAGATACTGTAGTAGCGGGCGATGTTATCGGTGAGGTGGAAGAGATGTCTATATATCATAAAATAATGGTTCCTTTTGACATCAAAGAAGGAGAGGTTGTCTCTGTCAAGAAAGGAGAGTTTAGTATTAATGATGTTGTGGCTAAAATTAAGACAAAAGAGGGAAAAGAAAGAAATTTAACCATGGTTCAAAAATGGCCCATAAGGCAAAGTAGACCCGTCAAGAAAAAGATGGTTCCCAGCAAGCTTCTTTCTACCGGACAAAGAGTGATAGACTCCTTTTTTCCAATAACCAAAGGGGGATCGGGATGTGTTCCGGGACCTTTTGGATCGGGTAAAACAGTTGTTTTGCACCAAATATCAAAATGGTCTGATGCCGATATTATTATTTTTATTGGATGTGGAGAAAGAGGAAACGAAATGACCGATGTTCTTAAAGAATTTCCCGAACTAAAAGATCCGAGAACAGGAAAACCTCTTTTGGAGAGAACGGTGCTTATTGCCAATACCTCCAATATGCCGGTGGCGGCAAGAGAAGCTTCGGTTTATACCGGGATAACTATTGCGGAATATTTTCGTGATATGGGTTATGACGTTGCTTTAATGGCTGATTCCACTTCTCGCTGGGCAGAGGCGCTTAGAGAAATTTCTGCTCGTCTTGAAGAGATGCCCGGAGAAGAAGGTTATCCTGCTTATCTGGGTTCAAGAACGGCAAGTTTTTACGAAAGAGCAGGGTATGTTGAGTGCTTAGGTTCTAAAAAGAGAGAGGGTTCGCTTACTGCTATTGGATCTGTTTCTCCTCCGGGAGGGGATCTTTCCGAGCCCGTAACGCAAAATACACTAAGAACAGTTAAAGTTTTTTGGAGTTTGGAAGACAGGCTTGCGTATGCAAGGCATTTTCCAGCCATAAACTGGCTTAATAGTTATTCGCTTTATTTGGAAAACTTAAAAGAGTTTTTTAAGGAAAAGGGAGGAGAGGATTTTGCAAAAAACAGAGAAGAGGCAATGAGAATATTAAACGAAGAATCAAGATTGGAAGAAATAGTTCGTCTTGTAGGATTTGAGTCTCTCTCAAGTAGAGATAAGTTGGTTATGGAGACGGCACGCATAATAAGAGAAGACTTTCTTATGCAAAATGCTTTTGATGATGTTGATACCTATAATTCATTTAAAAAGCAAAGTGATATGCTTTCTATGATTATTGAGTATTACAAAAAAGGTCTTGATCTTTTAAGTTCAGGACAAAGCATTGATGATGTGCTTAGTCTTCCGGAAAAAGAAAAAATTGCAAAAGCAAAATTTGTTCCGGAAAAAGAATATGAAAAGTAATTTTTTAGCTTAAAATATGCTTAAATACAAAAAAATAAAAGAAATTGCAGGGTCTTTAGTCGTTGTTGAAGGAGTTTCCAATATAAAATATGAAGAACTGGTGGAAGTAGAGCTTGAAAACGGTGAAAAAAGGAAAGGAAGGGTTTTAGAGGCAAGTCAAGGGAAGGCGCTTGTGCAGATGTTTGAAGAAACAAGAGGAATGGATCCTTCTTCTTCAAAAGTTTCTTTTTTGGGGAAATCAATGACGTTTGGAGCTTCAGAAGATATCTTGGGAAGAATTTTTGACGGATCTGCAAATCCTTTAGATGGACACGAATACCCCATTCCGGAAAAAAATCTGGACATTAACGGAAATCCGATTAACCCTTATTGCAGAGAGTTTCCCGATAATTTTGTGCAAACAGGTGTTTCCGCAATAGACGGCCTTAATACCTTGGTAAGAGGACAAAAATTACCTATCTTTTCTGCTGCCGGATTGCCTCATTCACTTCTTGCAACTCAAATTGCAAGACAGGCAAAAATTGAAGGAAACTTTAGTATTGTTTTCGGGGCGATGGGTATTACCTTTGAAGAGTCAAGGTTTTTTGTTGAAGAGTTTAAGAAAACGGGAGCGCTTTCCAGATCAACTTTATTTTTAAATATTGCTTCCGATCCGGTGATTGAAAGAATTACTCTTCCCAGACTAGCTCTTACCGCTGCAGAATATCTCGCTTTTGAAAAAGATTACCATGTTTTGGTTATTTTAACCGATATGACCAATTACTGTGAGGCATTAAGAGAGGTTTCCGCATCAAGAAAAGAGGTTCCCGGAAGAAGGGGATATCCCGGTTATCTTTATACTGATTTGGCAAGTATTTACGAGCGTGCCGGATTAATACAAGGCAAAAAAGGCTCAGTTACTCAAATTCCTATTTTAACGATGCCCGAAGACGACAAAACTCACCCTATTCCTGATTTAACGGGATACATTACCGAGGGGCAAATTATGCTTTCTCGAGGTCTTTATCAGCAAGGATTTTATCCTCCAATAGACGTCTTGCCCAGTCTTTCTCGGTTAAGGGATAAAGGAATTGGAGAAGGAAAAACAAGAGAAGATCATCCGGGACTTGCTAATCAGCTCTTTGCATCTTACGCAAGAGGGCAAGAAATAAGAGAGCTTACTGTTATTTTGGGAGAATCTTCTCTCTCTGATACCGATAGAGCGTATTTACGATTTGCTGAAAAGTTTGAGGAAAGATTTCTTACGCAAGGTGTTTACGAAAACAGGGAAATTGAAGATACCCTTAATATAGGATGGGAAATTCTTTCTCTCTTACCTCAATCCGAACTAAAAAGAGTTAAGGAAAAAGATATTAAAAAATATCTTTCCACAGACAAAGAGAGCAAAACAGTGAAAGAAGAATAGTTTTACAAAAATGAAACTAAAAGTTAACCCCACAAGACAAGAGCTTTTAAAAATTAAAAAACGGCTTAAAACAGCTAAGTCCGGACACGGTTTGCTTAAAGAAAAACTTGATGGTCTTATGCAAGAATTTTTAAGCAATGTAAAAGAGCTAAAGAAGACACGGGAAAGCTTGGAAGGAAAGACATCGCCCATATTTTTTAATTTTTTTAAGTCAAATAATAGGGTAGGTGATAAAAAAATAGATAGCTTGATAAATCATCTTCCTTTTTCTCAGGTGGACTTATCTTTTTACAGCATTATGGGAGTTAAGATAAGAAAAGTGGAGACAATAAACAAAGAAGAGCTTCGTGATGCGAAAATATCTGCAAAAAGTGCGGATAATGACCTTTACAGAGCAGAGAAAGATATGTCTTTAATCAGAGAAGATATTATCAAGTACGCTAATTTAAACATTAAAATACGCCTCTTGGCAGAAGAGATAGAAAAAACCAGAAGAAGAGTAAACTCTTTAGAGCATGTTTATATACCCGAAATGGAGCGTGTTATAAAATATATCTCTCAAAAATTGGAGGAGAGAGAAAGGTTTGACAGAACCGTAGTGTTAAAGCTGAAAGAACTAATTGAATAGTTTTATAAAGAATATTTTCTTTTAAGTCTTTAGTTTTAAGCTTGGGGTTGATTAAATTTAGGTTTTTTGATATAGTTTATTGCATTAATTTACTAAAAATATGGCTGTACCAAAGCAAAGAAAGACAAAATCAAGAAGAAATCAAAGAAGAATGCATATTCATGCAAAAAAACCTTCTCTTACGGATTGTCCACAATGTAAAGAGAAAAAACTGATGCACACAATGTGCAACTCTTGTGGTTACTACAAAGGAAGAGAAGTTGTTGATGTATTAAAGAAAGATAAAAAGAAAGGAGAAGAGAAAAAGCCTCAAGAAAAAGAGAAAAAATCTCTTACAATGGAAGGTTTATCTCAAAAAAAGAAAGAAAGTTAGCTTAATATTATTTTTTAGAATTTTAAAATTATGTCTTCTCGTCATTTGGCACGATCGGTTGCTTTACAGTCTCTTTACGAGTGGGATTTTTTTAGCAAGAGAGAGAAAGATTATAAAGAAATAATCGAGAAAAATATAAAAGAAGCAAAAGAGGACATTAAAGATAAAGATTTTATATACGGTATTGTTAAAGGTGTAGTTGACGCTGAATAAGAGTTAAATAAAATAATAGTTGCAGCTGCTCCGGAGTGGCCTCTTGAAAAAATTACAACCATAGACAGAAATGTGCTGAGAATAGGTCTTTACGAATTGATTTACGGAAACAAAGACGAAGTTCCTCCAAAGGTTGCCATTAACGAATCCATTGAACTTGCAAAGAAGTTTGGAGGAAGTAGTTCGGGAAGGTTTGTAAACGGAGTTTTGGGCACTGTTTATAGAGAAATAAAGGAGGAGAATTAAAAATAAAATTAATCGGAGACTAAAAACAAAGACAGAAGTTATCTTGTAATTTCTTTCCTGTTTTTAGCCTTTGATCTTTAATAATTTTCATGGAAGAAAACTTTAAAGAACTTGAAAAAAAGATAGGAATTGAATTTAAAGACAAGAATTTACTTATTCAAGCTTTTTGTCACCGTTCTTATTTAAACGAGAACCCCGGTTTTAATCTTGGACAAAACGAGAGATTGGAGTTTTTGGGAGATGCGGTATTGGAGCTTGTTGTTACTTCTTATCTTTATTTTAATTATCCTGATAATCCGGAAGGAGAACTCACTTCGTGGCGTGCTTCTCTTGTAAATACGAAAGAAATAGCCGATACGGCGGAAAAATTAGAATTTGAAAAATTTATTCTTCTCTCTAAGGGAGAGAAAAAAGAAAAAGGAAGAGCTCGTCTTTGCATATTGGCAAACACCTTTGAGGCGATTGTTGGGGCTATTTATCTTGACAGGGGTTATAGGGTTGCAGCTGAGTTTATTGAAAAGCACTTAATATCAAAGCTTTCTAAAATTATTGAACTTGGTCTTTATCGTGACCCTAAATCGGAACTTCAAGAAAAAACACAAGAAGAGGTTGGAATTACTCCCAGTTATGATGTTTTAGAGGAGTCCGGTCCTGACCACCAAAGACATTTTGTAATAGGAGTTTTTCTTGAAAAAAATATTGTTGGAAAGGGGGAGGGGTGGTCAAAAAAGGAAGCTGAAGAAAAAGCGGCAAAAGAGGCGTTAAGTAAAAAAAATTGGAAAAATTTAAATAAGTAAAATAGGTATTATAATTTATTAAAATATGTTAAGAATAAGATTCCTTAGAAGAGGAAGAAAAAAACAACCCTTTTATAGAATAGTGGTTACAAATAAAAACAATCCACCAAAAAGCGGAAGATTTGTTGAGGATGTGGGTTTTTACAATCCTTTAACAAAAGAGTGCGAAATTAAAAAAGAAAGAGTTTTGCATTGGAGAGAAAAAGGTGCTCAAATTTCCGATACGGTAAAAAATCTTTTCATCAAAAAAGGAATAATAGAAGGTAAAAAAGTAAACGTTGTTTCTTTTTCGAAGAAAAGAAGAGAAAAAATGGAGGCAAATAAAAAAGAAAGCGAAGTAGAGAAAAAAGAAGAGGAGACAAAAGAAACAAAAGAAGAAAAAGACGTGAAAGAAACAGCTGAGATTGCCAAAGAAGCCAATAAAGAAAGTAAAAGCGAAAAGGAGGATGTAAAAGAAGAGAAAGAAGAAGAGGAAGAGGCAAAGGAGGCTAAAAAAGAAGAAGCACCTGAAAAAAAAGAAGAAAAAGAAGAGGAAACCAAGGAAAACGACACCAAAGAAGATCCCAAAACTTGACACACAGACAATAAAGAGTATAAATGAGATAGTTTTGTTTTAAGTATAATTTTTACTCAAAACAAAACAAAGAGCGGAAAAGGTCGATTTATATTGAATGATAAAAACAACAACCATGACTAACGAAGAATCTTCTGACAAGGATTTCTTAGAGTTTATTGTAAAAAACTTAGTAGACAATCCTGATGCCGTAGAGGTAGAGCGAAAGGTAGATGAGATGGGAGTGCTTCTTGCACTAAAGGTTCATCCCGACGATATGGGACAAATTATCGGAAAGGAAGGATCAACTGCAAGAGCAATTAGAAACTTGGTTCGAATTATTGGCCTCAAAAGAAAAGCAAGGGTCAATTTGAAAATTATTGAACCAAGCGGAAGCTCTTATCAGCCTAAAAACGACTCTTCCGATAATAGAAAAGAAGGATTGGAAGACATTAAGCTCTAAAAAGCTTTCACGAATATCTAAAACGGTGCTATTATTTTTAAATAGCACCGTTTTTAATTAATTTTTAATTATGCGTTTTGATATTATTACAATTTTTCCATCTCTTTTTGATTCTTACTTAAGCCAAGGGTTAATAGAAAAAGCTTGTCGGGATAAAAAAATTGAAGTTAACGTTCATGATTTAAGGTGTTGGGCAAATGATAAGCACAAAACAGTCGATGACAAGCCCTTTGGAGGAGGAATAGGGATGGTTATGAAGGTTGATCCGATATATAAAGCGGTAAAAGAGATAAAGAAAAACAAGGGAAAGCAAAAAGTTATTTTATTTTCTCCCCGAGGAAGGAGGTTTAACCAGAAAAAAGCGAGTAATTTTGCTGATTACGATCAGATTATTATGATTTGCGGAAGATACGAAGGAGTGGACGAGAGAGTGGCAAAATATATTGCTGACGAAGAAGTATCCATTGGTAGTTATGTTTTAATGGGGGGAGATTTGCCGGCTATGATTGTTTTAGAAACCGTATCTCGTCTTGTTCCGGGGGTTATTGGAAAAGAGAATTTTCTAGAAGAAAGAAGAAAAGAAAGTGCTTTCATAGAATATCCACACTACACAAGACCCGAAAAAATTACTATAAACGGAAAAGAAAGAGTTGTTCCCGATGTTTTACGTTCCGGAGATCATAAAAAAATAGAAAAATGGAGAGAAAAAAAGGGAAAAACAATAAAATAATCGAGTAAATTTTATTTTTCTGTGCAGTTGATTAATTTGTTAAAATTTGCTAATATTTCAGGGTATGAAAAAGACATTACTTTATTTTTGGGAAGTTTTAAAGGTAATTGCTATTGCCTTGCTTATCGTTTTACCGATACGTCTTTTTTTATTTCAGCCCTTTATTGTTAGAGGCGTTTCTATGGAGCCGAGTTTCTATGAAGCGGATTACTTGATTGTTGATCAGCTTTCTTATAGATTTGGCGAGCCCGTGAGGGGAGATGTTGTTGTTTTTAGGTATCCGCAAAACCCAAGCAAAAGACACATTAAACGTATTATTGGCTTGCCGGGAGAAGAAATTATGATAAGTAACGAGAGAATATACATCACCTCAAACGGAGAAGAGATATTACTCGAAGAAGAATATCTTTCTTTGCCGAGAACATCGGGCGAAGAAAAAATATCTTTAAATGATGATGAATATTTTGTAATGGGAGATAATAGAGGAGCTTCTTTTGATTCTCGTAATTGGGGACCACTACAAGAAGATGATATTATTGGAAGAGTTTTTTTCCAAATATCTCCATTTAATGTTTTTGCAAGAGTGGAGTCGCCGAAATATTAAAGATTTTATTTAGATTATTTTAAAAAAGGAGTTAGAACTTTTATTTCTTATGCCCAAAAAATTTCAAAGCTTAAGTGGAATGCACGATGTTTTCGGTTATCAGTTTGATTATTTTGAAAGAGTAAGAGAAGTTGTTTTGAAAAATGCCAAAATATATGGATTTCATGGATTTGAGATGCCGATAGCTGAAAATAAGGAAGTTTTTACTCGAGGAGTTGGCAAGCATACGGATATTGTGGAAAAAGAGATGTACTCTTTTAAAACCAAAGGGGGAGATGATATATCTTTAAGACCGGAGGGGACTGCCCCTATAATGCGCGCCTATATTGAACACGGTCTTTATACAAGACCTCAACCGGTAAAGTTTTTTTATTTTGCTCCTTTTTTTAGGTACGAAAGACCCCAGGCAGGAAGATATCGTCAATTTTGGCAATTCGGATTTGAGTCAATAGGAAAAGGCGGTCCCGTTGTTGATGCTCAAATCATTGTTCTTGTTTATAATATTTTAAAGGAGCTTGGCGTTTGTGACGTAGTGGTTGAAATAAACAATATGGGAGATGATGTTTGTCGGGGAGAGTTTAAAAAAGTTTTAAAAAAATATTTAAAGAAAAACTCTTCCTTTCTTTGTGAAGATTGCAAGAAAAGAAAAGATAAAAATCCTTTAAGGGTGCTCGATTGTAAAAAATGTGTTAAAATTAAGGAAGAAGCTCCACAAATTGTTGATTATTTGTGTGATTCTTGCGAAGAAGACTTTAAGAGTGTTCTTGAATTTTTAGAAGAGTTAAAGATTCCCTATGACTTAAATCCCTTTTTAGTTAGAGGTCTTGATTATTACATGGGAACCGTTTATGAGTTTTTTGCCCGCAGAAAAGATGAAGAATCTCCTTCTTTTGCCCTTGGAGGCGGAGGGAGATATGATGGCTTAGCAGAGCTTTTGGGAGATGAAGTAAGGCCGGCTACGGGAGTTGCCATGGGAGTGGAAAGAGTTGTTGAGCTAATGAGAGAAAATAAAGTAATCTTAGAAAGCGAAAAACCCCAAGTTTTCATTGCTCAGCTTGGAGAATTGGCTAAAAAGAAAGCTTTGGTTCTTTTTGAAGAGCTTAAAAAATCGGGAATTTCCGTCAGTGAGTCTTTTGGGCAAGACTCCTTGAAAAGTCAAATAAGCAGAGCGGATAAAATGGGAGCATTTCTTACAATAATTATAGGAAAAGAAGAGGCTGTTGAAGATAGAATGATATTACGTGATATGGATTCGGGAGAGCAGGAAAAAATAAAAACAAGTGGAGCGGTAAAAGAAATTAAAGAAAGAATTAAAAAAAGTAAGAAAAAATAACTTAATTTTTATTTATGGATTGTCTTTTTTGTAAAATATTAGAAAAAGAAATTCCCTCGGATATTCTTTTTGAGGACGAAAAGGTTTGTGTTTTTAGGGATATAAGACCAAAAGCACCCATTCATTATCTTGTTATTCCTAAAAAACACATTGCTTCGCTAAATGAAGCGAAAGAAGAAGATAAAGAATTAATGGGAGAGCTTCTTCTTTCTGCCCGTAAAGCCGCACAAAAGCTTGGCATAAATGAAAAGGGATATAAGCTTTCTGTTCATACCGGCGAGGGGGGAGGACAAGAGGTATTTCACTTCCACATTCATATCTTGGGAGGATGGTAATAATTTTAATTTTTAATTTATAAAATATGGCTTTAGAAGTAAAAAGAAAAGAAAAAGAAAATAATAGTAGCATAGTGCACCGTTTTACCAGATCCGTCATCCAAAGCGGAATAATAAGAGAAGCTCGTTCTAGGCGTTTTCGCGTAAGGCCTCTTAGCAAAAACGCAAAAAAGAGAGCAGCTCTCAGAAAAGTTCGCGCCAAGGAGCAGTACGATAAAAAATGGAAAATGGGGCAAATTAAGTAAGATATTAATGGAAAAGTTTTCCGAAGAAAAAAAAGGCAAAGACTCTTCTTTTAAAGGCGAGGAATCTTTTTTCGACGGAATAAACGGCGTTAATAACCTTACAAGATTTTCCATTAAAAGTGATTTGCTTCGCAGGTGCGTAGAAGTTGCTTTTAAGGAGGAAAAAAAGAATTCTTCCTTACAAAAGCAGGTTTCCATTGCCCTTGTCAAGAAAGAAAAAATGAAAGAACTAAGCAGAATCTACCGAGGAAAGGATTATGCAACGGATGTTCTTTCTTTTTTTTATAACGAAAAAGGTTTTTTAGGCGAAATAATTGTTTGTCCGGAGAAAATTAAGGAAGAAAAGGGCGATAGCAGTATTGAAAAAGAAGTTTGCAGAGTTATTATTCATGGTGCTTTTCATCTTTTAGGCTACAAACACGAAACAGAAAAAGAAGAGAAGGTAATGGAAGAAAAAACAGAAAAATGCCTAAAAAAAGTCACAAACTAGTATTGAAAATAATTTACAAAAAGCTACAATAGAAAAATGAACAAAACCCCAATAATTGCCGGTGTTGATGTTGGAACGGGATTCGTGAAAGCGATTATCGTTCAAAAAGAACCTGAAGAAAAAAGGTTTAAAGTGCTTGGAAAAGATGAAAATATTTCTTCAGGAGTAAGAAAAGGCGTTGTTGTGGATCCTGATCGGGTAGGAAAAATAATACAAGAAACACTGGCGGAAGCAAAAAGAGAGTCAGGACACGAGGTAGATGAAGTTTACGCTAATATTAACGGAATTCACCTGTTCTCTCTTTCCTCTAAAGGACTTATTTCGGTATCAAGAGCAGATCAGGAAATAGCACAAGAAGATGTTGATAGGGTAATAGAAGCTGCAAAAACTTTTTCTCTTCCGGCAAATAAAGAAATTTTACAAATTTTCCCCAGAGAGTTTATTATCGACCGACAAAGAGGAATCAAAAATCCTATCGGACTTCAAGGAGTGAGGCTGGAAACCGAAATAGTCGCTGTTGGGGGTTTTTCTTCTTATTCCAGAAACTTAAGTCAAGCAATATTAAACGCAAATTTACAGGTTTCTGATCTCATATTAGACCCTATTGCCACAGCAAGCTCTGTTCTTACCTTAAAAGACAAAGAAGAGGGTGTTTTGGTGATTGATTTTGGGGCTGCAACTACCGGAATTTCCGTTTACGAAGAAGGTGATCTTTTACATACCGCCGTTCTTCCAATGGGAGCAAATAATATACGCAACGATATTGCGATAGGACTAAGAGTGGACACCGAAACAGCAGAGTTTGTTAAAAATAAATTTGGAAGTTGTATTTTGGGTCCAAAAACAACAAAAAAAGAAAAGTTAAAACTTTCCTCAGGAGAAGAAATTTCTTTTCAAAGAAACGAAATAAGAAAGATAGCTGAGCCCAGAATTAATGAAATTTTAGGAGAAGTAGAAAAAGAGCTGAAAAAAATATCAAAAAACAAACTTCTTCCCGGAGGAGTGGTGCTTACCGGAGGAGGAGCAAAAATACCCCATTTGGTTGAATTTACAAAAAAAAGACTTGAGCTTCCTTGCAGAATAGGAATGCCCAGAAGATTTTTCCCTCTTGAAGAAGATCCTTCTCTTTCCACGCTTTGTGGGCTTGTTCTTTGTGGAATGGAAATAGAAGAAGAGGAGGAAGGTAAAATTAATTTCAAGGGAATTTTAACAAGAATTAAGAAGCTTTTTCAGGTCTTTCTTCCTTAAAAAAATTAAATTTTGCTTTTTTGATTTTATTGAGTATTATGAAAAAAGAAATAAAAAATTAGTATGTCAAAAGATTTACCAAAAATAAAAGTTGTCGGTGTTGGGGGTTCGGGAGGTAATGCGATTTCCAGAATGGCTGGTTGTGGAATAAAGGGGGTAGAGCTTATTACCATAAATACTGACTTTCAAGACCTTAAAGATTCTCAGGGAGATGTTAAAATACGTATCGGTAAAAAGCTTACCGAAGGTCTTGGCACGGGAATGAACCCCGAAATTGGGAGAAAAGCGGTAGAAGAAAATAGAGAGGAAATAGCAAAAGCGCTTAAAGATTCGGATATGGTTTTTTTGACTTGTGGGCTTGGAGGAGGTACCGGAACAGGAGCTGTTCCCGAAATTGCGCAAATAGCACGTGAAACAGGGGCTCTTACTATTGCCGTGGTAACCACCCCTTTTTCTTTTGAAGGCAAAGAAAGGAGTAAAGTAGCGAAAAAAGGATTAAGAACTCTTCAAGAAAGAGTAGACACTCTTATTCCTATTTCTAATGACAGACTTCTTTCAACACTGGGGCCTAATATTTCTTTGGAAAAGGCTTTTTGGGCTTGCGATGAAATACTTCGTCAAGCTGTTCAAGGAATATCAGACCTTGTTACACTGCCCGGAATTATTAATATAGATTTTGCTGACGTAAAAGCGATTATGAAGAATTCGGGATCTGCTCTTTTTGGCAAAGGAGAAGCCAAAGGAAAAAGAAGAGCTGAAGAAGCTGCTGTTAGTGCCTTAAATCTTCCCTTAGTCGATCTTTCTTGTGAAAATGCAAAAGGAGTTCTTTTTAATGTTAATGGAGGAAAAGACCTAAGTCTTTCCGAGGTAAACGAGATTGCCGAAGTAATCAAAAAAAGAGTTTCTTCCAACGCTAGTATTATTTTTGGTGCGGTGGAAGATAAAACGCTTAGTGAGGGTGAAATTAAAGTTACAGTAATCGCTACAGGGTTTTAAATTTTTGATATTTTAATTTCTTGACTTGTTTCGGATTGAGTTGTATTTCTTTTTGGCTTGGCGCTACGCTTGATTTTAAACTTCAATTTTAAAGATATTATGTGTGGTCCATCCATACATATTATTTTTTTTGCAAAAAATTCAATTCCAATCGTTAAATTTAAACAAATTAGTAAGAATAAAGGTTTTATAATCAATGATTTCCAAAGTTGAAAAAAGAAACGGAGAATATGTAGATTTTGACATACAAAAAATTGAAGATGCCATTTATAAGGCACTTACTTTTACCAAAGAAGAGGGTGGAAAAGAAAAAGCCCAAGAATTAGCAGAAAAGGTTTTTGATCTTTTACTAAGAAGATTTAGCAGAGAAGAGGTTCCGCATGTTGAGGAGGTGCAAAATGTAGTAGAAGAGGTCCTTATCATGGAAGATCTTATTGAAACGGCAAGAAACTATATTCTTTATCGTGAAAAAAGAAGAGAAATAAGAGAGACCGTTTCTCAATTTGATGAATCCACCGAGCTTATTGAAAAATATATTGATGAAATAGATTGGCAAGTAAAAGAAAACGCCAACATGACTTACTCTCTCCAGGGATTAAATCAGTACGCAACATCTCACATTTCCAAAAAATATTGGCTTAACAAAATTTATCCGCAAAAAATTCGTGATGCGGCAAAAAACCAGGACTTTCATATTCATGATTTGAATCTTTTAGCAACATATTGTAGTGGATGGGATCTTCAAGACCTTCTTTTAAGGGGTTTTGGTGGTGTTTCCTCAAAGGTGGAATCAAAGCCTCCAAAACATTTACGTCCCGCTCTTGGACAAATAGTAAACTTTTTTTATACTCTTCAGGGAGAAGGTGCCGGAGCTCAGGCAATGAGCAATTTTGACACTTTTTTAGCTCCTTTTATAAGAAAAGATAATTTGGACTATAAGCAAGTAAAGCAATCTATTCAGGAGTTTGTTTTTAATTGCATGGTTCCTACTCGTGTTGGTTTTCAAACACCCTTTTTAAATGTTTCTCTTGACGTAACTGTCCCCGAATTTCTAAAAAATCAGCCGGTAATTATCGGAGGAGAGCCTCAAAAAGAGACTTACGGAGAATTCCAAAAAGAGATGGATATTTTTAATAAGGCTTTTTATGAGGTTTTAATGCAAGGAGATGCGAGAGGAAGAGTATTTACTTTTCCTATTCCAACGATATCTATTACCAAGGATTTTGACTGGGAAAATGAGACGCTTGATAAAATGTGGGAAGCTACGGCAAAATACGGTATAAATTATTTTTCCAATTTTGTTCAATCCGATATGAATCCGGAAGATTTCCGAAGTATGTGTTGTCGACTTAGACTTGACAATCAGGAACTTGTAAAAAGAGGAGGAGGTCTTTTTGGCTCACAACCACTTACCGGATCTGTTGGGGTTGTTACAATTAATTTGCCTCGAATAGGGTATCTTTCAAAGACAAAAGAAGACTTCTTTACCAGACTGGGAGAAGTAATGGAATTAGCCAGAGATAGCTTAGAATTAAAAAGAAAAGTTCTTGATAATTTTATTGAGAAAGGTCTTTATCCTTACAGTAGGCACTATTTGTCTTCCGTAAAGAAAATGAGAGGCTCTTATTTCGGGAATCATTTTTCTACCATTGGTCTTATCGGTATGAACGAAGCAACTCTTAATTTTATGGGCGAAAATATTGCGTCCAAAGGAGGGAAAGATTTTGCTCTCGAGGTACTTAACTTTATGCGCGATAAACTGGTGGAATATCAGGAAGAAACGGGAAATCTTTATAACTTAGAGGCGACACCCGGGGAGGGAGCTTCTTTCCGCCAGGCAAGAATAGATAAAGAAAAGTATCCCGACATAATTACTGCCGGAACGAAAGAAGCCCCTTATTATACAAATTCGGTTCATTTGCCGGTCAATTACAGCGATGATCCTTTTGAAGTGCTTGACTTGCAAGATGACTTGCAACAGGCCTTTACCGGAGGTACGGTTCTTCATCTGTTTTTAGGAGAGAGGGTTGCTACTCCCGAAACGGCAAAAAATCTTGTTCGTAAGGTTGTAGAAAATTATCATTTGCCCTATATTACCCTTACCCCCACCTTCTCCATTTGCTCAAGATGCGGTTATCTTAAAGGTGAAATTCTTTATTGTCCTAATTGTAAAATAGAGTCTCCACAAAAAGAAATTAAAAACATAAAGCGCCACAAAGCCTGAAAAGGGCGGTTGTCGGCAAAAAATTATGGAAAAAGAAATAAAAAACAATAAAAAACAAATATTTGAAAGCGAAGAGGGCGCTAAAGAGGCTTTATACGAAAAAGAAGATGCACAATGTTTTGATTGTGGATGTAATATAACAGCAAAAGAAGAAGAACTTGAAAACGGAAAACTTTTACAGTACAAAGATGAAAATGAGGATGTTTTTGTTTTTAAGTGCAATAATTGTTTTTCCGAAAACAAAGGTATTAAAGATTATAAAGAGTGTGAAGTGTATTCAAGAATTGTTGGTTATCTTCGCCCGGTACAGCAATGGAACGATGGAAAAAAGCAGGAATATTGCGAAAGAAAAGAATATAAGGTTTCTAACTAAAAAAGAAGAGCAGTATTTTGAAATAAAAATACTGCTACTTTAAATATTTTTTTATGAAAATAGGGGGCTTGCAAAAGGTTACTCTCATTGATTATCCGGGCAAGGTTGCCTGTACGGTTTTTCTTTCCGGATGCCCCTTTAGGTGTCCTTGGTGTTATTCCGGGGAGCTTGTAATGCCGGAGAAAATAAAAGAGCATCCTGAAATTACAAAGGATTATTTTTTTGAATTTTTGGAAAAAAGAAAAGGAGTGGTTGATGCAGTCGTTGTTTGCGGTGGAGAGCCCACAATAAATGAGGATCTTCCCGAATTTTTATCTAAAATAAGAGAAAAAGGGTTTTTGATAAAAATCGATACAAACGGCTTTAATCCTGAAATGATAGAAAAATTAATAAAAAATAATTTGGTTGACTATATTGCAATGGATATAAAGAGCTCTCTTGAAAAATATAAAGAAGCTACGGGAGTTGATGTTGATATAAAAAAAATAAAAAAAAGTATTGCAATTATTAAAGAATCAGGAATTGAATACGAATTCAGAACAACGCTTGTGCCCGGATTTCATCAGAAAGAAGAAGTTGAAAAAATGGCAAAAGCAATAGAAGGGGCAAATAAATATTTTTTACAAAACTTTTTACCGGAAAAAACAATTAACGGTCACTTTGAGGAAAAAAAGCCTTTTTCCTCTAAAGATTTAGAAGAATTTAAAGAATCAGCCAATCTTTTTGTAAAGATGTGCGAAATCAGATAACTTTATCAAAGGCGATATTTTTCTTCGGAATTTCTTTTATTCTGGGGATATTTTTTGCTCCAAGCAGTATTTTGCTTGGTGTTTTTTTTGTATTTTTTCTTTATCTGGGTTTAATTTTTAGAGAAAAGAATTATGAAAGAAAGAGAAATAAAGGTTTGGCGGTTTTTTGCTTGGTATTTTTTCTTTTTGGAGCATATTATTTTCATTATAAAGATACCGATATCCCAAAAGACATCTCTTTGCCCGTACATGGAGTGGTTAAAGAACCTCCTAGCGTGCAAGGTAATTTGAAAAGAATTGTCTTTGAGCACGAAAACGGAAGAGCTTTGCTTTATGTTGATAGATATAAAGAATATGATTACGGAGATTTTTTGAAAGTAAACGGTAATTTTAACATTGTAGAAGACGAGGGTTATGCAAACTATTTAAAAAAAGAGGGCGTTTATCACACATCTTTCTATCCCGAAATAAAGAAAAAAGGGGAAAGAAAGACATTTTTCTACAATCAAATTTTCTCTCTAAGGGGAAAAATAAAAAATAATATTCAAAAATCAATTCCTTCCCCGGAAAATTTTCTCTTAGAGGCGATGATTTTGGGCGACAGAAGCTCTTTTACGGAAGACTTCAATAAGAAACTCAGTATTTCCGGAACAAGGCATATTAGTGCTGTTTCAGGAATGCATATTGTTGTTATATCGGGAATCTTTTTTTATATTTTTCAATTTCTAAAAATAGAAAGAAAGAAAGCGACCATTCTTTCCTTGTTTTGTATTTTTCTTTTTATTATTTTTGTTGGAGCTCCCGCTTCTGCAATTCGGGCAGGAATTATGGGAAGTATTTATCTTTTTTCTTTCTTTTTTTGTCGGGAAAATAATTCTTTTAGGACTATTGTTTTTTCTGCCGGAGTAATGCTTTTACTAAATCCTCTTCTCTTGCATTACGATTTAGGCTTTCAGCTTTCTTTTCTCGCTGTTACGGGGATTATCTTTCTAAGTCCCTTAATAAAGAGATATCTTACATTGGAAAACAAAAGACTTAAGGGTTTTTTTGCTAAAAATGAGCTAATAGCCGATCTTTTGAGCGTTACAATATCTGCTCAAGCACTTGTTTTTCCCCTTATTTTATATAATTTTGGGCATTTTTCACTTGTTTCTGTTTTTACAAATATATTAATTGTTCCACTGCTTCCCTTTATTATGATTTTGGGAATTATTGTCGGTATCACCGGATTTTCTTTATTTGCTTTTTTGCTTATTGTTTTACTTTCTTTTGTGCTTCTTGTTATTGAATTTTTTTCATCACTTTCTTTTTCAGCGATTTATATAGACAATGTTCCCTTGCTCTATCTTTTTCTTTTTTATCTCTTTGTTTTTTACAAGATATACGAAAAGCAAAGAAAAACCAAAAGAGAGAATCTCTATACTCCTATATAATATAAAAAAACGAACAAAACCTAATAAAATCCAGCAAAATCCAGTAAAATCTAACAAAACCTAAGCAAAAACCAACAAAATTTAGCAAAATATAACAATCGGAGGTTCAACCTCCGATTGTCGCACCTCCACTTTCGGAGGTTCAACCTCCGACAGTTGATCTCCGACAGTCCTCCACCTCCGACAGTCCTCCGACAGTCTCTCCGATAGCTTTCTATTGGCATAAAAACTCCAAATCACAAATAAATTCCAAATTCCAAGCACTAAACTATAAATAAATTCTAATTTATAAGCTAAAATCCAACAATCGGAGGTTCAACCTCCGATTGTCACACCTCCACTTTCGGAGGTTCAACCTCCGAAAGTTGAAGTTGACCCTTGAAAGCTGAATTTTCGAAAAATGGTTTAGCGAGAATTGGTTTAGTGAAAAAAGGCTGGTTTAGTGAAAATTGGTTTGTGAGGGTTGGTTTAGTGAAAGTTGCCTTGTTGTCTTATTCTTATTATTAATTGTCTTGTTTGGGGTGGGCTAGATGGTATAAGTAATGTCTTTGTGATTTTTGACACTTTAAAGAAAGTCAATTAATATAATAAAAGCAATAATTTAAGTAAATTATTAATAAAATTAAAAAAATATAAAAATGAATAAATTTAAAAAAATAATTCTATCTTTTTTAATTATTGTATTTGTATCTTTAGCGGCAGGACATTTTATCAGTGAGAAAGACGTTTCTGCCGACAGTGGGATTTCGGAGTCAATTCAGGCTATAGCCAAAGGAATTGAAAATGTTGCAAAATCACTAGAGCCATTAAATGTTTTAAGTGTTAGAGGAAACAATGTCGGTATTGGAGTAGCAAGACCTCAAGAAAAATTGGATGTTGATGGATATGTAAATGCTAAAGAAGGTTTTTGCATAGATGGAGATTGCATATCTTCTTGGAGTGAGCTGAGAGATTCTTTTAAAGAGCAAGACGAATTGGATGAAAAAATAAAGGAGGAACTTGAAGAGGT
>PWJI01000045.1 GCA_003560095.1 Candidatus Nealsoniibacteriota bacterium | reverse complement strand
TAAGACTTGCAGTTTTTGGAGTAGCCTCCTGGATTTTTATTCAAACTTCTATTAATATAGGAGTAGTTGTCGGACTTCTTCCGATAACAGGAATACCACTTCCTTTAGTTAGCTACGGAAGCTCTCATTTGATATCCGAGCTAATTGCAATAGGATTTATTTTTAATGCTTCTCAATATGTCAGAAAATAAAAAAAAACATAAAATAGTTTTTACCGGAGGAGGAACCGGGGGTCATATTTTTCCTTTAGTTGCAATAATTCGCCAACTAAAAAAAATTATTCCCGAAGAAGAGATGGACCTTTATTACATTGGACCATATGATAACCTTTCACAGCCTTATCTTAAAGAAAAAGAAGGGGTTAAGATAAAATATATTTCTACGGGAAAAATTAGAAGATACGGAGGCTTTAAACCCATAATGCAAAATCTAATTGATATTTTTTTTAGAATTCCGCTTGGAATAATTCAGTCCTTTGTTGCTTTATATGGGATATCTCCTGATTTGGTTTTTGGAAAAGGAGGTTACGGCTCGTTTGCTGTTATAGTAAACGCAAGACTTCTTGAGGTGCCTGTTTTTTTACACGAGTCGGATTCTGTCGCCGGAGCAGTTAATCAATCATTGCAACGCCTCTCTACAGAAGTTTTTACTTCTTTTCCGGAAACAGAAAAAATAAGCCCCAAGAAAGTAATGGCTTTAGGGAATCCGGTCAGAGAAGAAATCCTAAAAGGAAGCAAAGATGAGGCTAAGAGAATTTTTGGCATACAAGGAGAAAAGCCTGTTGTTTTAATTATCGGAGGTTCTCAAGGAAGTGAAAAAATAAACGATCTCTTTCTTTCTTCCGCAACCGCATTTTTAGAAAAATTTGAAGTTCTTCATCAGTGCGGTGAAAATAACTATAAAGAAGTTTCTACAGAAGCAGCTGCGATAATAAGAGAAGACCTAAGAAATGACTATAAAATTTTTCCTTTTTTCGATGAAAGCCAATTAGCAAATGCATATAAAGTAGCTGATATTGTAGTAAGCAGAGCGGGTTCGGGTAGTATTTTTGAAATTTCCGCCAATGGAAAGGCAGGAGTATTCCTTCCTCTTTCCGGATCTGCACAAAATCATCAAGTAAAAAACGCTTATGCCTACACATCATTTAGATCGGGAATTGTTTTAGAAGAAGAAAATCTTTCTTCTCATTTTTTCTTAAGTAGAATAGAAGAGCTTTTTTCCCCAATTGACCAAATTAGAAATATGGAAAAAAATGCTTTATATTTTGCAAGACCCCGAGCAGCACACATTATTGCATCATATATAAAGGAGTACTTAATCAGGGATCAATAAAATATGAAAAACAATCAAGAAAACAAAGAAGTTCGTGTCAGATTTGCTCCTTCTCCTACGGGTAGTTTGCACATAGGAGGAGCAAGAACAGCACTCTTTAATTATTTATATGCAAGAAGAAATAACGGAAAACTTATTCTTCGTATAGAAGACACCGACAAAGAAAGATCTAAGAAAGAGTACGAAGACAATATTATGCGAAGTTTATCTTGGCTGGGAATATCTTGGGATGAGGGACCATACAGACAAAGTGAAAGAGAAAGTATATATAAAGAATATATTGAAAAACTTTTAAAAGAAGAAAAGGCTTATTATTGTTTTTGTAAAAAAGAAGAGCTTGAAAGAATGAGAGAAGAACAAAGAGACAGAAAAGAGCCCCCAAGATATGAGGGAAAATGTCTCTCTTTATCAAAGGAGGAAAGAGAAAGAAGAATAGAAGAAGGAAAAGAGTTTGTTTTGCGCCTAAAAATTCCCAAAAACGAAGTAATTGAATTTAATGATGAAATAAAGGGCAGAGTGAAGTTTGATGCAAAAGATATTGGGGGAGATTTTGTAATTGCCAGAAGCGATTTCTCTCCTCTTTATAATTTTGTTTGTGCGATAGATGACTTTAAGATGCAAATAAGTCATGTTATTCGAGGAGAAGAACATACATCAAACACTCCCAGGCAAATCATAATCCAAAAAATGATAGGAGCTAAAACTCCCCACTATGCACATATTTCTCTTATCTTAGGGAGAGATAAGAAAAAACTAAGCAAGCGAGATGCAGCTGTTTCACTGGAGGACTATAAAAACGAAGGCTATCTTTCTCAGGCAATAAGTAATTTTATCGCTCTTTTAGGGTGGCACCCGGGAGGGGAGAGAGAAATATATTCCTTAAAAGAGATGGAACAATTGTTCTCTCTTAAGGATTGTCAAAAGGTAGGAGCTATTTTTGATACTAAAAAATTGGAATATATGAATGGTCAATATATAAGAAAGATGAATTTGGATGATTTGACAAAAAAATGCATTCCTTATCTAATAAATGATAATTTAATTTCCCAAAAAAAAGATGAAAAAGAGGGAAGTACCGATTATAAGGTTAGCGAGACAGGTGAAGATATGGATTTTGAAAAACTCAGCTCCATAGTCTCTTTGTATCAAGAAAGAATGAAAAAAATTTCCGAAATAAAGGATATTGCTGATGATTTTTTTAAGGAAAATGTTCTTGAGTCTAAAGATATTTTATCTTGGAAAGATATGAGCAAAGAAAATTTAATTGAATCTCTCGAAAAAGGAATTCGAGTTATAGAATCGGTAGAGTGGGAAAAATCCGTGCTTGAAGAAGAGCTAATTAAAGAAGCAAACACACAAAAGGATAGGGGAAGGTTTCTTTGGCCAATTAGAGCAGCATTAACCGGAAAAAAGGCTTCTGCCAGTCCTTTTGACGTTATATGGGTTCTAGGACGGAAAACCTCACTAAAAAGGCTTAGAATGGCAATAAATGCCTTAAATTAATTCTATTTTACTAAAATGATTAAGAAAATAATAAGATTGGTATCAACGGTAATAATATTTGCCGTTTTGGTCTACTTAATTGTTTCTTTTGTGAGAATAACCTTGCACGAGGAAGAAGACCTTCTTACGTATCTTAAGCAAAGAGTAGAGGTTTTTATGGAAAAACCGGGAGAAGTGATTGATAATTTTATAGAAGAAAGAAGATCTTCCGTAGAAGAAGAGATTAAAGATGAGGTTGAAAAAGCTCAAGAAGGAATAAAAGGAGCCGGAGAAAGTATTTGGGATAAAATAGGAGAATTTATCTTTAGTAGTAATAAAGAGAAAGAAAGTGATGAAGAAAATAACAAAGAAAACGAAAAAAAGTGACACATTGACAAGGCAGGACACATTGATTATACTTCGCATAAGATAACTTTACCGAAGTTTAAGTAAAACCTTTTTAAATAATATGAAAAAAAGCAATACACCAATAGTTGACCATATTCCACGTTTTTTAGAATATCTTGATATTGAGAAAGGAGTCTCTCATAAAACACAAGAGACATACACTCGCTTCTTAAAAAGTTTTCTTCTCTGGCTTGAAAAAAATAATCTAAACAACTTAAAGCCCCACGAGCTTACCGAAGAACATATTTGGAAATACAGAGTTTATCTTTCAAGAAAAATTACTCCCAAAAAAGAACCTATAAAAAAAGTAACAAGAAATTATTATCTTATAGCTTTACGCTCCCTACTTAATTACTTTTCTGATCGCAACATATCTTCTCTTCCGGCAGAAAAAATAAAGCTAACCAAAGACAAAAAGGAACGCTCCGTTAAGTTTTTAGACTTAGACCAAATAGAAAAAATACTACTCTCACCAAACACTAAAACAATTGTTGGTCTTCGTGATCGTGCAATCCTGGAAGTTCTTTTTTCTACGGGTCTTCGTGTTGCCGAATTAACTTCCTTAAACCGCGATCAAGTTAAAATACTTCCCAAAACCGATATTCTGGAGGTCTCTATTATAGGAAAAGGAAATCATCCTCGCACCATTTACTTTTCTCAAAGAGCAATAAGGTCGTTAAGACAATACCTTCAAGTAAGAAAGGATAAAGAAAATGCTCTTTTTATAAGATACAAGGGTCCCAAAAAATCTTCCAGAAGAATTACTCCTCGTTCGGTAGAAACTATTGTCAAAAAATATGCAAAAAAAGCCGGAGTTCCGGTGATGACAACTCCTCACACAATAAGACACTCTTACGCAACCGATCTCTTGGCTCAAGGAGTTGATTTAAGAGTCATTCAAGAATTTCTTGGTCATAGAAATATTGCTACAACTCAAGTATACACTCATATTACAAGTCAAAGACTAAGAGATATACATAAAAATTTTCACAGTGGAAAAGGAATGAAAGAATAATTCCTTTCCCCTCTCTTTTAAAAACAAAATAAATTATTTGACAAACTTATAAATAAGTTGTGTTATCTAAAATAGATACTTCTTCCTCGTAAATAGGTTTTTCAAATTCCAGTGGCTCTTTTTCTTCTGTTTTTGCTATAATATAACCCAATGAAAAAGAAAACATTGAGGCAAGAACAATAGCCACGAAAAGAACAATATCTTCATTATTTTTTTTGACAAATTCTATTATTTTTGTTAACATATACGAGTTGTAATAAGAATTATTTAATTAACGTAAACTTGGTATGGCTACAACAAAATCCGCAGGTACAGTAAAAACCGGAAGAGATTCAAAGCCAAAATATTTAGGTGTTAAGCTCTACTCCGGCCAAAAAGCAAATATTGGTAACATTATCCTAAGACAGCGTGGGACAAAATTTATTGCTGGGAAAAATGTTAAAAGAGGAAAAGATGACACTCTTTATGCCAAAAAAGAAGGCTTGGTAAATTATAATACAGTGAAAAAAAGGGGCTTTGATGGAAGACAAAGAAGAGTCAAGGTTGTTTCTGTGTTGCCTGTAAGTTAATTTATTTATTTTTCGCGGCTTTTATAAACTCAACGAAAAGAGGATGACCGTTTAGAGGTTTAGATTTAAATTCCGGATGAAATTGCACTCCAACAAAGAAGGGGTGTTTTTTTATTTCTATAATCTCAACCAAGTCAAGATCGGGATTTACTCCTGCTAAAACAAGACCATTATCTTCCAAGATTTTTTTAAATTCATTATTAACTTCAAAACGATGCCGGTGCCTTTCACTTATTGTTTCTTTTTTATAAGCATTGTAGCTTTTGGTTCCTTTTTTTATTTTACAATCAAAAGCTCCAAGGCGCATAGTTCCGCCATAATTTTTATTTTTTATTATTTTCTTTTGCGCTGGCATTATATCAATAACAGGATGCCGGCAGTTTTCGTTTGCTTCGGTGGTTGATGCTTCTTCTAGATTACAAACATTGCGTGCATATTCAATAACGGCAAGCTGCATTCCCAAGCATAGCCCAAAAAAAGGAATATTGTTTTTTCTACAGTACTCAATAACATTTATTTTACCCTTCATTCCCCTACTACCAAAACCTCCGGGAATAATTACGCCATCGTAATTGGAAATCTCTTTTAATGTTTTTTTATCTTTTTCATATTTTTCACTGGATAACCAAGTAATTTCTTCTTTGCATCCTATTTTCCAGCAAGCGTGCTTAATAGCTTCAATAACGGATATATAAGAATCGGTCAAAACAAACTCCCCTGTTTGAAAATATTTCCCCACAATCGCTATTTTTACTTTTTTACCTCCTTTTTTTGATCGTGCAACAAAATTTTCCCACTCACTTAAGCCCTCTCTATTTCTTTTGGGTCGCATATTTAATTTTTTAAGCACCCTTTCCCCTATTTTCTCTTTATTAAAGGCTAAAGGAATATCGTAAATAGATTCTGCATCAGGAGCAGAAATCACATCTTCCGGCTCTATATTGCAAAAAATAGATATTTTTTTCTTTCTTATATTGTCTATGGGCATAGAAGATCTTCCAACAATGATGTCCGGCTGAATACCAGCTTCGTTTAACAGTCTTCCGGCGCTTTGTGTTGGCTTTGTCTTCATCTCGCCTATGGTTTTGGGCACAGGAAGATAGCTGACCAGAACAAATAGCACGTTTTCCGGTTCTTTAAGGCGCATCATTCTCGCTGATTCCAAAAAAAGTAAATTTTGATACTCTCCTATTGTCCCTCCGATTTCAATAAGAACAAAATCAGCATTAGCCTCTTTTCCGGCTTTTTTGATTCTGTAAATAACTTCATTTGGTATATGAGGTACAACCTCAACGCACTTCCCTCCATATTCAAGGTTTCTTTCTTTGTTTATGACATTCTGATACACTTTTCCCGTAGTAAGATAGTTATTAGAGGTAATATTTTCCCCCGAGAATCTTTCATAATTACCAATATCTTGATCACATTCGGCGCCATCATCTGTAACAAAAACTTCTCCATGTTCTATCGGGTTCATTGTTCCGGCATCTACATTAACATAAGGATCTATCTTCATTGCTGTTGCCTTATAACCCTTCGCTTCTAATATTTTTAAAAGAGAAGCGGTAGTAATCCCCTTTCCTATTCCGGACATCACTCCGCCGATAACAAAAATGTATTTTCTTTTCATTTTTAATTTTTATTTATCTTCAACTACTTTAATGATAATGTTAGCCTCTTTTCCGTGCTTAAATTTAATTTTTGCAGTATGCTCCCCTTCTTTCTTTATAACATTTTCAGGCTTTATTTGATCTTTTTCAATTCCTTTAAAGCCTTCTTTTTTCATTTCTTCCAATATCTTTTCACTACTTACAGATTCAAATAGTTCTCCTTTTTCCCCTGTTTTCATCTTTATTTTAAAAATTTTTCCCTCCACTTCTTTTCCAATTTTATCTTCTTTTTCCTTTTCCTCCTCTCTCTTTATTTTCTTTTCGCTTATTACTTTTTCAAGTGAAGATATTTCACCGGGAGTAGCAATTTTCGCAAATCCTCTTTTTAATAAAAAATTTCTTCCGTAACCATCGGAAACCTCCTTTACTTCATTTTTTTTGCCCAAATTTTTAACATCTTTAGTTAATATTACTTTCATTTCTTTTCTTTTTTGCTTTTATATAGTTTTCTAATTTCAAGCAAAAAGTCAATAATTTATTTTTCTTTAATTATTTCAATCGCTTTTTTAAGTTGAGGATCAATTTCTTTTTCTCTGTCTTTGTCGGTAATTTCAACTTCTATATCGGGTTTAATTCCGTTTTCGTAAATAATATGTCCCTCGGGCGTTAGAAAATATTCCTCGGTAATTTTTATCTTTGATCCATCAGAAAGATCGTGAAGCGTTTGAATGGAGCCTTTTCCAAAAGACTTCTTCCCAATAATCGGAATATTTCGAATATCTCTAAGAGCTCCCGCAACAATTTCCGAAGCAGATGCGCTACCCTCGTTAATCAATACTACAGCAGGGTAATCTTTAAGTAAAGGATTCCCTACGCTAGACCTTACAAGCTTTCTATCATCCTCTCCAAGCACAATAGATCTTATTAATATCACTTCTTTAGGATTTACGAAATGCCCTGCAACATTAACTGCTCCATCAAGAATGCCACCCGGATTCCCTCTTAAGTCCAAGACAATTTTTTCTGCAGAAGATTCTTTTATCTCATAAATTACTTCCAAGAAATCTCTTTCAATTGTTTGATGAAAATTAAAAATTTGAATATGGGCTATATTTTCATCAACAATCTCCCACTCAATTGTTGGTATTTCAATTATTTCTCTAACAATCTCAAACTCTTTTATCTGCTCATCTCTTAATATATCAAGCTTTACAGCCTCTCCTGCAGGACCTCTTATTTTCTGCACAACCTTATCAAGAGAAGCTCCTTCTATTGATTCTCCATCAACTCCAATAATAATATCTCCCGATTCCATTCCAGCTCTAAAGGCGGGCGTCTCGGGCAAAGGAGAAATGACCTGAACTCTATTGTTTCGAATCCCTATTTCCACTCCAATACCTCCAAATTCTCCCAAAACATTTTCCGAAAAAATCTCACTTTCTTTAGGGTCAAAAAAAGCAGAATGAGGATCATTTAAACCCTTTACAAGACCCCTAATAACATCATAAGTAAATTCTTTCTGAGGGATTTCTTCAAAATTTGGAAACTTGCTTTTTAAAAAATAGTATGCCTCTCCAAAAAGTGAGAAATCAATTTTTTCGGCAGGATCAATTGTTCTGGTTATACCAAACCCAAAATGATAAGCTTCCGGCTCTACAATAACAATTCTTTCTCTTCCAAAATAAAATCCGGAGACAAAAAAAACTGCTCCGAAAACTAAAATCAAAAAAAATTTTCCAAAATTTTTTAAGTTCATCACCATTAATATAACATAAATGAAAAATTATGACAATTTGTTAATTAGTCTTGGTCAATTATCTTTTCAAGCATGAGAAGGGGTGTTAAAGGAGGCTTTTCTGCAAGGCCTTGATGATAAAGTACGGTAGAAGGTGTAAGTCCGGGAAGAGTATTTATTTCAATAACAAGTAAATTACCATTTTTTATGTTTAAAAAAGCATCTATTCTTGAATAGCCCCTGATATTCATTTTTTCGGCAAGCTTCTTTATCCTTTGTTTGGTTTTTGAGAGTATCTTTGAGCTTACAATGCTTTCGGGGGGTGGAGTTATATTTACTCCGGTTCCTCCTTGAAATTTTTCCTCAACAGTCAAAACATCTCCCTGAGAAATAGTTATGCTTGGATTTAGCGCTTTTATTTGATAATCATTTTTTCTTTTTTCCTTTAAAACACCTATTGTTATTTCAATTAAATTGGTTTTTCTTTTATGCTTTAATTTATTCTTAGCAACCCTTAAAATATCTGTTTCAATAAACTTTTCAATAAGCAGATGTGAGGGCGTCTTAACGGGCATCTCAATAATTTCCTTTTGATTTGAAAGAGTTCCTTTTTCTAAAAATGAAATTCCTTTTTTTAAACAATCAATATAGGTGAATAAATCTTTTGAGGAGAATATTCGAGCTATTCCGGTAGTGCATCCATCATCAAGAGGCTTTATGATTAATGTTCGAGAATTAAACTCTTTTTTTATTTTTTTCCAAAGATTATGAACTTGATCTTTGTTATAAGAAAATATTTCTTGAGAGTCTATTTTTTTACCGGGTATTGCAGAAACTCCTGTCATGTTGAGATTATTGATAGATTGAGCTGTTTTGCTCTTATCAATGCACAAACGCGAAACTTCCTTGTTTGGTCCATTAAATTTTATACCTTTCTTTTCAAGAATAGATTGCCAGGTTCCGTCTTCACCACTTCCACCATGGAGAGCAATAAAAACAAAATTTGAAGAAGATAAAAATTTTTCATAATCTACCTTGAATGGAAAACAAAACTCTTTTGATTTTTCTTCTTCACTTAAACTAAGTCTTAATCTGGCTCTTTTCTTAAAACCGGATAACTCCTTTTCAATGTTTAAGTACTTCTCACAATTTTCTCTAACTTCCTCTACTGTATGATTAAGACAAAGATGATAAGGAACTTTCCATATTTTTTCAAAATCATCAATCAAAAAAACCTCGGGTTTATATTTTTTTGATTTCCTGAGTTTTAACCAAACATTAGTTCCACTCATAAGAGAAACCTGTCTTTCAGAATTACTTCCCCCCATCACAATACTTACTTTTCTCCTATTTTTCTCGTTTTTTACATTTCTTTTTTGTGGAAAATTTATCTTCTGCCTTACGCAAGAAGTTTCCACAATATATCTTAAAACATCCTCGTGAGTCATTCCTATTAAAGAAGATTGCTGAAAAAGAAAGCTATTTTGCTCCATTCCGCTTATGGGGTTAAAGTCGCAAAACCAAACATCTCCACTGGGAAGCACCCAACCATCAAATCTTGCAAAATCATTCATTTTAAAAAGATTAAATATTTGCTCCCCTTGTGCTTGTATTTTTTCAATTATATCTTTTCCAAATCTTGGAGGGCAGTGCCATCTCACTTGTCTGGTTGGAAGATATTTTTTGCGAAAATCAAAAAATTGATTTTCCGTATAATCAGTCTCTATTTCGGTAGGCAAAAGGGCAACAGGAATTCCAAGTTTATTTTTTAATATGATCATTGTAAACTCAATGCCACTAGCAAAAGGCTCAACAACAACTCTGGTGTCCATTCTTTTGGAAAAAAGAGTGTTTTTTGCTTGCATAGCCTCTTTCGGACTTGAAACCGAAAAGACACCAATACTCGATCCCCCACTAGCCGGCTTAACAATTGCGCGACTAATATTGTTTTCCATAAAAAAATTTTCAATAATTTTTTTATGATTTTTATGATATATCTTTAAAACCGCAGAAGGAAGTGTAAAAAAATTATTTTCCTTGAGGAATTTGTTTGCTCTAAATTTATCAAAAGCATTTTTGCAAACAGATGATCCTGATCCTATAAAAGGAATATTATTTTTTTCTAAAAAACTTTGTATTTTACCATCTTCTCCAAAGGGACCGTGCATTACAGGAAAAGTGATATCTGTTTTTTTTAATTCCTTAATTAAATCTTTCTCCCCAAGCATCACTCCACTCTCAGAAAGCTTGAAATCAAAATCAGAGGGTGTATTGCTGTAGAGTTGGTTTTTTGATATTTTATAGGCATTTTTTTCAATATCAAAGTAAATTGGAAAAATATCAATTTCTTCAAGAGAAAGATGATCCATTATCGATCTTGCAGAGTTAAGGGAAATACCTCTTTCTAAAGAAGGACCTCCGCAAAGAAGGGATATTTTTAATTTTGCAGAATTTTTTTTCATTTTTTTGCTCTTTTAAGCTTAAGTTCTATGATAATGTATCAAAATTACATTTTTTTTGCAAATTTTTAATAAAAAAACAGGAATATTTCCTGTTTTTTTAAGTTAATTTTAAAGTTTTTTTAAAGAAAATCTTTTCTTTTTGCGATTATTTCTTTATATAAATTGGGGGCGTTTTTCTTAATTGCTTCTTGATATTTTCTTACCAGCTCCAACTCTTCTCTCCAATTATTTTTCGAAAGACCAAAACTTACAAATTTAAATACACCCTCCTCTTTTAGTGCGTCTTTTTCATTTTGTGGTAAAAATCTTAGATCATCGTATTTATCCAATATTTCCCCTTCCACAAATGCGTTTACTGCTGTTTCCGGATAGCCTAAAGCTAAACCAATTTTTTTGGAAGACCCAGTCTTAAGTGCTTCTCTTAAATTAATTAAAGAATTCTCATCTCTCCCTGCCAAAAAACGATAACCTTCTTTTATTGAATAATCAAACTTCTCTTTCTCCACTTCTTCGAAATAAAAAGGAATTTCCAAAAACCCAAGCATCTTTTTTGTACTTTCCTTTTTTTCATTAAACTCTTTTAAGGCTTCCTCGCAAAAATCTTTCCCTTCTTTCTTATAATACTCGTTTCTGGATGGATATTGCATCGAGGGTTTTTCTCGCAAATAAACCAAAAGTATATCTTGTCTTGCCTGAAGCTCGAGAAAAGAATTTTCAATCACCTTAATGCCTTCTTCTTTTTGCATTTTAAAAATAGATTTAACTTTCCTTTAATATAGCAGTATCAAAAATTCTTTGCAAATAAGGTTTATTAGTCAATGGCAATTCCTTTCAAATAGTTGTACCGATAGTCGTTTACCAAAATTTTTTTTACAAACCCAAGAGATGTATTTTTTACAACAATCGCTCTATAGCTTGAAGTTCTGCCAATGAAATTTTCTTTTCTTTTTTCCGTAATCAAAGCATCAAATTTTTTCCCTAAAAGTAATTTATTATCCTCTTCTCTTATTTCTTTGCTTAATTTAAAAATCTCTCTTGAGCGATCTTTTTTAATCCGACTTGGCATATCTTTTAATTTGGCAGCCTTTGTTTTTGGTCGAGCTGAGAAACGAGTAATATTAATAATATGAGGTCTTGTTTTTTTTATAATTTTTTTGGTGTTTTCAAATTGCTTTTTTGTTTCTCCCGGAAAACCAACGATAACATCAGTGGCAATTAAGTAGTCTTTGAAATTATTTTTTATATTTTCTACTATCTTTTCAAAGTCTTCTTTGGCATAATTTCTTCCCATTTTTCTAATTATTTCGTTATCTCCTGATTGTATGGGAATATGAAAATATTTATACAACTTTTTGTTTTTATATACTTCTATTAATTCTGGAAGTATTTTTTTGATATACTCGGGATTTCCCATGCCTAAACGAATCTTAAAATCACCCGAGATAGCCGTTATTTTAGAAAGAAGTTCGGGAAGCTCTTGTCTTCCTCTGTCTAGCCCATAAATACCAATATCTTGAGATGTAAGCTGAATTTCTTTAATGCCACGATTAATTAAGTCTCTTATTTCTCTTAAAACATCTTCTTGTTTTCTGCTTTTTAAACTTCCTCTGGCAAGCTTGGTTACACAATAAGAACAATTACCCAAGCAACCCCAAGAAAGAGGAACAATTGCAACTAACACCTCTTTATTGCTATTTTTTTCAATGAAATAATTTTCTCTTCTTGTATAATCTTCATTTTTAGAAATATCTTTTAAAAAGTCAGAAAGTTCCTGAAAACACGATGTAGAGAAATTCTTATCCGCGCCTGTTTTTTTACAAATATGAGTAAGACAACCGGTTAAAATAACAAACTTTCCCTTTTTTTTGTATTCTTTTACTCTTTTTAAAATTTTTCTTTCTGTTTTTTTTATTACTCCACACGAATTTATAAGCACTACTTGAGCATCTTTATGGTTTGGGGAAAAAGAAAAAAAATTATCTAAAATACTGCCATAAACATTAGAGTCTGACTGATTTAATTTACAACCATAAGTTTCTATATAATATTTTTTCATAATCTATTTTAATTTTTCTATAACATAAAATAGCATACTTTCTTTGTAAGCTTATACAAGTTTTCTTAAAATCCAAATTATTTTTATAGTTAGCTTTTTTGTAGTGCCCCCGGTAGGACTCGAACCTACGGCCTTGTCCTTAAAAGGGACCTGCTCTTCCAACTGAGCTACAGGGGCATTTCTTTAGTATTTTAAATTTTAACACTAAAGAACATTTACATTATACTTATTTTTGAACGAAAATCAAATATTTTCTTCTCGTAATTCTTCAAATATTTTTCTTTGCTTTCGGCTTATTTTTTTGGGTATTTTAACATTAAGTGTCACATACAAGTTTCCTTGACCGTATCCGGAAAGACGAGGCATTCCTTTTCCCGATATTTTAAAAACTTCTTTCGATTGAGTCCCCGGAGGAATTTTAAGCGATATGCTTTTTCCATCAATTGTCTTTATATCTATTTTATCTCCCAAAACAGCTTGTGCTAGTTTTATTTCCTCTGCTTTATACAAATTCTCTCCCTGACGCTTAAAATTCGTATTATTGTCAACAATTATTTCAACAAGTAAATCTCCCGGAGGACTTCCCTCTCTCCCGACATTCCCTTTTCCCTCTACTCTTAGTGTTTGTCCCGAATCAATGCCGGCAGGAATAACAAACTTAACTTCTTGTGTTTTTTTAACTCTTCCCTCTCCTAAACACTTAGAGCACTTTTTTTCGGGAATATTACCCTTACCTGAGCAATTCGGGCAAGTAGAAACTTGAGAAAAGGGACCTATTGCTGTTTGAACTTTTCCTCTGCCCTTACAAGAATCACATGTTTTAATTTTTGTTCCTGTCTCATAACCCTTCCCACTACACGCCTCACAAGTAGATAATTTAGGGATGTTTATTTTCTTTTCCTGATCCTTTATAACATCTTCAAGCTTTACATTAATGCGAATCTTTATGTCCTCCCCTCTTCTTTTGACTCCTCTTCTAGGACCCCTTCCAAAGCCAAAAAATTCTTCAAAAATATCATTTACATTAAAGTCCGCACCCGCAAAATCTTCGAATCCAAAACCCCCTGCTCCTTGAGAAGAGCCTGCGCCAGGACCGGATTTACCAAAATGATCATATTGTTTTCTTTTTTGATCATTCGATAAAACATGATAAGCTTCACTTATTTTTTTAAATGTTTTTTCATCCCCTCCTTTGTCCGGATGATGCTTATGAGCAAGTTTTCGATAAGCTTTTTTTATTTCTTCTTTGCTTGCGTCTTTTGATACTCCAAGAATTTTATAATAATCTTCCATAAAGCTTGCATAATTTAAGGCCGTAAATTAGACATCTTTTTTGCCTTTGATGAAAATATACGGCCTCGGTTTATTTTTGTTTAATTCTTTATTCTTCTTTCTTTTCTTCATAGTCTCCTTCTTTAGCATCATCATTACTATCATTATCACTCTCTTTTTTGCCGGGCTCTTCTTTTTGCTTTTCTTCAGTTTGGCCTTCCTGCTTACTTGATTGTTCGTGAATAATTCTTCCGGCCTCTTGAGCAACATTATTCAGGTTATCCAACTTTTCTTTTATCTTACCCGCATCTTCTTCTTTTTGTACATCGCGAAGTTCGCTAAGTGCTGTTTCAAGTTTTTGTTTTTGATCTTCAGGAAGTTTCTCTCCGGAATCTTTTAACATTTTTTCCGTGCTGTAAATAATTTGATCGGATTGATTTTTAAGATCAATAAGCTCTTCTTTCTCTTTGTCGCTTTGAGCATGCTCTTGTGCCTCTTTCTTCATTCTTTCAACTTCTTCATCGGATATTCCGCAAGTTCCTTCTATTCTGATAGACTGAGATTTTCCCGTACTTTTATCCTTTGCGGAAACATTTAATATTCCATTACTATCGATATCAAAACTTACTTCAATCTGAGGAACTCCGCGCGGCGCAGGAGGAATTCCATCCAAAATGAACTGTCCAAGAGATTTGTTGTCTTGTGCCATTGATCTTTCTCCTTGCAGCACATGAATTTGCACTGATGGCTGATTATCGGTAGCGGTTGAAAATGTTTCCGTTTTTTGGGTTGGTATTGTGGTATTTTTTTCAATCAAGATAGTATTTTTCCCTCCCAATGTTTCAATTCCCAAAGAAAGAGGAATTACATCCAAAAGAAGAACATCTTTTACATCTCCACCCAAGATGCCTCCTTGCGTAGCAGCACCAACAGCAACAACTTCATCAGGATTAATTTCCTTATTGGGTTCTTTTTTGAAAACTTCTTTCACTTTTTCTTGTATCTTTGGCATTCTAGTTTGTCCTCCCACTAAAACAACTTCTTCAATATCATCTATGTTAATATTGGAATCTTTAATTACTTTTTGAGAAAGCTCTATAGATCTATCAACCAAATCCTCTACTAAAGATTCAAATTTTGCTCTACTTAAATTGTAATTAAGATGTTTTGGTCCGGAGTCATCAGAGGTAATAAAAGGAATATTAATGTCTGTTTGCATTGTGGTAGAAAGTTCTTTTTTCGCTTTCTCAGACTCTTCCTTTAATCTTTGAAGAGCAAGTGGATCTTTTGAAAGATCTATTCCGTAATCGTTTTTAAAGTTTTCAATGATCCAATCAACAACACGATTATCAAAATCCTCTCCACCCAAATAACTATCTCCTCCGGTTCCTTTTACTTCTATTGTATCATCTCCAACATCTAAAATAGATACATCAAAAGTACCTCCTCCAAAATCATAAACCACAATTTGATGGTCTTTTTTCTTAGTTAGTCCATAAGCAAGAGCAGCTGCTGTTGGTTCATTTATAACTCTTTTAACATTAAATCCTGCAATTTCTCCGGCAACTTTGGTTTCCTTTCTTTGTGCATCATCAAAATAAGCCGGGCAAGTTATAATAGCCTCATTTATGGTTTCTCCTGTTTTTTCTTCAGCATCTTTCTTTAATTTTTGTAAAATCATTGCCGAGATTTCAGCAGGTTTATGCCATTTTTCACCAAGCTTAACTTCTACGCCCTCCCCCCCTTCTTCTTTTCTTATTTGAAAGGGAAGATTTTTTTGTTGACTCTGAACTTCGGGATCACTAAACCTTCTTCCAATTAATCTTTTTACCGCAAAAACAGTATTTTCCGGATTAGTTACCTGTTGACGTCTTGCTATTGTTCCTGTTAACCTCTCTCCTTTCTTGCTTACCGCAACAACAGAAGGAGTTGTTCGAGAACCTTCTTTATTTTCTACTATTTTAGCTTCTCCTCCTTCAACAATTGCCATTGCAGAAAAAGTTGTTCCTAAATCAATTCCTAGTATTTTTGACATAATTTTATTGCCAATGACTTATAATTGTTTGCCATTTGGCCGTTATTTTCAATATTTTTCTAATAAATGTAATCTACTTTGCCACTTTTACTTTTGCCGGACGGATGACTTCCCCATCCATAAGATAACCTTTTTGAACTTCCTGGGCAATAAACCCGCTTTCAATATCTTGATTTTCAATATTTTCTATTGCTTCGTGATAATGAGGATCAAACTCCTCCCCTGTTGTTTTTATTTCTTGAACCCCTTCTCTAAAAAGCAAACCCTCCAGCTGCTCTTTAATTTTTAAAAATCCTTCTATTAGATCATCTCTCTCTTCTCTTTTTTGAGCTTCTTTCTCTGCCCGCTGAAAATCATCCAATATCCCGATTACCTTTAAAAGCAACTCTCTTCTTTTTGCGTTTGCAAGAGAGGTAAATCTTTTTTGCTCGTCTTTTTTATAATTTAAATGATCTGCCTTTGCTCTTTTCCATCCATCAAGATATTCGTCTCTTTCGTTTTTATATTTATCAATTATTTTTTTTATTTTTTCTTTTTTTGGATTTTTCATTTTGAATTTTTATTTAATCACGCAATATTTTAAGAATTGATTCCACTAAATATATATTTCTGTCATAAGCCATTCTCTTTGGCCCCATGATTGCTAAAAGACCTCTCTTTTTTAATATTTTACATGGAGATATTAAGACACTAAAATCATCTTTTTTAGAAAACGGACTTTCACTTCCAATGTAAATACGAGTGCAATCTTTTCTTGTATCACCTATGAAAGAGTCTATATTTTTTTCAAAATCATCAACCATGCTCATGAAATCATGTATTTTTTGAATATTTTCAAATTCCGGATCTCTTAACACTCCGCTCCACCCCTCTTTAAGAAGAATGCTCTCTCTTGGAAAATAAGACACGGTAAGAGAAGATGAAGTATGAGCCAAAAAACGAGTAAACTCTCGCATAAAATGAGCTCTTCCCTCCATCTCTTTTTGCATCTTTTTTATTTCTTTTTTTAATTTGCTCTTTAATTCTCTTACCTCTCTTTCTTCAAGTCTATCTACAAAAAAACGATAACCCTTATCGGTAGGAATACGCCCTGCAGATGTATATGGCTGACAAAGATAACCCTTCTCAATTAACTCGTAAAGCTCCGCTCTTATTGTAGCGGGAGAAACTCCAATATTATATTTTTTCTCAATAAACTTTGAGCTAATTGGAGAGGCGTTTTCAATATATTCTCGAATAACAATTTCAAGAATATTTTTTTGTCTTTCACTTAATTCTTTCATATTTTAAAGCACTTCTAGAATAATAGAAAATTAGCAATCTTTTGTCAAGAGTGCTAATTTTTTGTGCCTTTTAATCGTTATAATCAATATTATTTCGATCTTCTTTTTCAATACTGTTAATTATCTTTTATAATAAAAAATCCTATCGCCGAATCTTAGGTCAATATAGTCAATATTATTTCGATCTTCTTCTTCAATACTGTTAATGGTTATATTAAAATTTGCCATTTCTGCTTCCATCTTTTCCTGCTCTTTGGAAAAATAAATTCTCATTCCTTTTTTTGTAATTGCTTCAATTTTTCTTTCGTCATGAATTTTAAAATAACTTAAATTCAGCCCCTCTTTTTGAATTTTTTCCTTCATAGAATAAAGAGAATTAATCATATCTTTTGAAATAATTTTTTCACCAAAAGAAGCCTCTTTTTCCTCAACATAAACAACAAAGTCTTTTATAAATATTTCTATTTCTGAAAAAAGAACGCCGTTTCTATCAACATAGTGACAATATTCTTCGCTTTCACGACTACACCAAATAGCAAAAGGTGTTCTGCTTTTTCCTCTTATAATTATTTCTGAAGGAAAACTTTTTATAACCTCGATGTCTTCAATTAGTGAAACCTCTTCTGTGATGTTTTTCTCAATATCCTTCCCGGAAATCAAAAAAATACTCTTTGAATCTAAGAAAAACCAATTTTTTTCAATTTGTTTATCTATAATTTTTGAAAGCAAATCTTCATCTATATCTCCTTTTTTTGTAAAAGATATTGAGTCTACCTGAAAAAAAGGATGAAAAACAAAAAGATAGGTAGAGCCTAAAATTAGAAATAAAAAAATAAAAAAACCACCAAAAAAATTATTTTCGAGAATTGGTTTCTTTTTTTTAATTCTATGTTTTTTCCTTAGTTTTTTTGCTTTTTTCATTTTTTATTGCCATTCTTCTCCTTGTCTAATCAAAAGCTCCTTTGCTCTTTCCGGGTCCCTCATAATGGGAGTAATAACCTTTTCTGTTCTAGATCCTTGTGAGCCCTTAACAAGGATAATATCTTGTGGAGAAATAATTTTTTCCAAATCCTCTATTGCGCTATCCGAGCTGGAAAACATTTTTATATTTTTCTCACTTAATCCTTGTTTAATTGCACCCTCTTTAATGTATTTCCCCATCTGGCCAATTGTAAAAATATAATCACAAAGCTTACCCGCACTTTCACCTACTTTCCTATGTTCTTCTTTTGAATAATCTCCTATTTCCCTCATTTCTCCCAAAACAGCAATTTTTCTTTTTCCGGGAAAATCTTTAAGTGTATCAAGAGAAGAAATCATTGATAGTGGAGCAGCATTATAACTACCATCAATGATTATAGAGTCTTTCTTTCCTTTTATTATTTTCATTCTTCCCTTATCAGGTCTTATTTTTTTTATCATATCCGGAATTTTATGAGGCTCTATTTTTAAGGCCACGCCAACAGCAAAAATAGAAGCTGCAATGTATGCAAAAGATTTCCCAAAACAACCCGACAAAAAAATTGAAAAATCTTCACCCTTATGTCTCAGTTTTAATAAAGACCCTTCCACGGAATCCACATAAAAACTTTTTATTAAAACATCTGCCCCCTTACTGTAACCAAATTTAATATTTTTAATTTTTGCATTTTTACGAGGATGCATTTTTCTTACAAGCTCATCATCAATATTAGTTATCGCCGTGCCATTTTCTTTTATTGCTTTAATTAACTCCTCTTTTTCTTTAGCAACATCACCGGGATTTTTATAAAATTCAACATGAACAGGAACATCCCCTACTGCGGTAACAATTCCAATGTCCGGTTTTATGAAATTTGCAAGATACTTAATGTCTCCCGGCTTATCGGCAGCAATCTCTACAGCCACTATCTTGGGATATTTATCATCTTTTTTCAAAAGAAGCCAAACACCTTTTAAGAAAATATTAATCCACTCTCTGGGATTTTTTCCGGGACTCTTTTCTCTTAAAAAAACAAGTGGTGCTCCTATTTCTGTGTTGAGATTACCAAAGCTCCTTTGCATTGAGTAAAGTCCCGAAAAAGCCGCATAAACACCTTCTTTGGTAGATGTTTTTCCAACACTTCCGGTAACGGCAATAATAAGAGGATTGTACTTCTTAATAATTAAAGAAGTAACAATCTTAAGTAAAAACTGAAAAATTTTTTTCATTATAGGGGTTTTTTTGATTTATATTTTCAAGAGTTTCTTTTAAGCCTAAGAAAACTTCCTTTAAGAACACTTCAATCAATAGGAAGATTCTTTAAAAAACTAAAGCTCAAGCTCCTTGCTTATCTTTTTCATTCCCGAAAGACCTATTTCAATAAATTCTTCAAGTGTAAGGCCTATTTCTTTGCAGGCACCAATAGCCTCTCTATCAGCTCCTCTTGCAAAAGATTTTTCATTAAATCTTTTTAATACCGAGCCTGAATTTAAATCAGCAATCTTTTTTGACGGTAAAACCAAAACACTTGCAACAATCAATCCGGTTAGTGGATCTGCTGCGTAAATGGCTTTTTCGATAAGTTCTTCTCTTTCCTTTCCCGTTTCCTTGTTATGAGCTAAGGTTGCATTAATCACCTCTTCCCTTACTCCCTCTTCTTTTAGTATTTCTGCTCCCTTGCTTCCATGCTCTTGGGGATCGTTTTTATAATCAACAATCTCCATATCAATGTCGTGCAAAAGTCCCGCCAATCCCCAAACATCCTCGTCCTTATTGTTTTTTCTTGCTAGCTCCCTCATCACGGCCTCAACCGCAATCATATGCTTAATGCTATTTTTATTTTTTACGTGTTTTTTTATAAGTTCTATTGCTTTTTCTCTTTTCATTTTTTTTACTTATTATTTTTTGGTCTCACAAGAGGAAATATTTGACACTCTCTTATGGTTTTATCCATCAAAACGCTAAAGAATCTTTCCGATAAACCAAAACCACAAGTCGGGGGCATCCCATACTCAAGTGCTTCTATAAAATCATGGTCATACATCTGTGCCTCTTCATCACCTTCATCTCTTAATTTTTGCTGCTCTTTAAATCTTTCCGCTTGATCAATCGGGTCGTTTAACTCACTATATCCGTTGCCCTGCTCCGAGCCGGCTATAATTACTTGAAACCTCCCAGCAGCTTTTGGATTTTTCTCATTTCGTTTAGCTAAGGGAGAAACCTCAATTGGAACATTGATAAGAAATCCCGGACCGGCTATTTTCGCTCTACAATACTTCCACAAAATATCAACCGCTCTTCCTTTACTTAATCCTTTTTCTTCATATTCAAGATTAAACTTTTTTAAAGCTTTCTTAATTGTTTCAAGATTTGCCTCTTCAATATCCACATCTGTGTATTTTTTAATTGTTTCACGATAATCATACCTTTCCCATTTTTTACCAAGGTTAATATTAAAGCCCTTTGCTTTGAATTTTAAGGTTCCAATGGTTTTTTTAGTAATGTATTTATACATTGCCTCTACTAATTTCATTCCCATCTTGTGGTCCGCATATGACCAATAAAATTCCATTTGCGTGTAATCTTGCAGGTGCTCGGGGCTCATTCCCTCATTTCTAAATTGTCTACCTATCTCAAATGTCTTCTCAAAACCGGCAACCATTAATTTTTTCTGCCAAAGTTCGCCCATCGAAATACGTAGATAAACATCAATGCCAAGCGCATCATGATAAGACTTAAAAGGTTTCGCATCCGCCCCTCCGGCAATCGTTTCAAGCACCGGGGTTTCCACTTCCAAAAACCCTCTATTAAGCAAAAAATCTCTAGTTGAGTTCCAGAAAACAGATCTTTTTTCTATTAAATCTTTTACTTCAGGATTAAAGAGTATATCCAGATATCTTTTTCTGAGTCTTTCTTCTTCACTTTTTAGCCCGTGCCATTTTTCCGGAAGAGGAAGAATACTTTTACTAAGCAATTTAATATCAACAGCCTCCAGTGTTTTTTCTTTTCTTTTGGTTAAAGTTAAAACACCCCTTACTTGAACAAAATCCCCAATATCAAAATTATCAACAAAGTATTCAAAAAATTTTTTACCAACTCCGTCTTGTCTTATAAGCACTTGAATTAACTCTGTTCCATCTTCAATATCAATAAAAAACATTTTTCCGTGACCTCTTCTTGATCTAATTCTTCCAACTAAAAAAAGTTCCTCTTTTCTCTTTTTGAGAGTAGAAAATTTTTTCAAAGCCTCTTGATTGGTATGAGTTCTTCTGGTCTTTTCCGGGTAAGGCAGTTTCCCCATAATTTTTATTTTTTCAAGTTTTTTTATTCGGCTTTGACGTATTTCGTCTTTTCTATTCATTTTTTTATTTAATTAATTTGCAAAATTTTAATCTCTTTTTCCCCGGAAGGAGTTTTAACAAGCACAACATCACCTTCTTTCTTTCCTAAAAAAGATTTTCCTATAGGAGATTCGCAAGATATTTTCCCGTTAAACGGGTTTGCATCGGAACCACCAACAATCTCAAGTTCTTTTTCTTTTTCTCCCTCTTTTGTTTTTATTACTGAACCTATTTGCACAACATTACTACCATCTTTTTCCTCAACTACCTTTGCTTCTTTTATTGTTTCTCGCAATTTCGAAATACGAGTTTCTAAAATATTTTGCTCATTTTTAGCATCATCATATGCCGAATTTTCACTTAAATCTCCAAAAGATGCCGCAAATTTTAACTTTTCTGCAACTTCTTTGCGCTTTTCTTTTTCAAGGTGTTGCAATTCTTTTTTGAGCTTTTCAATGCCTTCTTTTGTAAAACATTTTTTCACATTATCTGAATCTTGTCATTATATAGATAACTAACTTCAGACAGATTCTCTTTATTTTTCTTAATATGAATTACTCTTCCTCTATAATACTATCTTCCTCAAAATATTCCAAGAGAATATTTCTCGCAAGTCTTGTTGAAACAGGCGTAACATCCGGGACTCCTTCAATTATAACTGTCATTACGATTTCCGGATTATCATAAGGTGCAAAAAGACCAATCCAATTGTTATTTTTATCAGGTATCGCTGTTTGCGATGTTCCGGTTTTAGCCCCGGAATCAACAGGCAAAACTTGCAGAGCCCGAGCAGTCCCAATTGTAGTTGTTAGTTTCATTCCCTCTCTTATAATATCCAAATTTTCTTGCGCGATAAAATTTTCCCGTATAATTTCCGGTTTTGTCTCTTTTATAATATTTCTTTCGTCATCAACAACTTTTTTTAAAATACGAGGCTTATACAGCACTCCTCCATTAGAAAGGGCAGCATAAGAGTTTGCCACTTGCAAAGGAGTTGTCGATAAATACCCTTGCCCAATAGAAAGATTATAAGTATCCCCCACTCTCCAAATATCGTTAAGAGCCTCTCTTTTCCATTTTGGATCAGGAATAAATCCAGCCCTTTCTCCGGGGAGATCTATTCCCGTTTTCTCATCCCATCCAAAAAGCGAAAGATATTTTTTTATTCTTGCAACCCCAAGCCCTTCTTGATCTTCATATCCTCCACCGATAGTATAAAAATAAACATTACTGGAAACAGCAATAGCTTCCCTCATATCCCTCCACCCGTGAGCAATATAATCACGAAAAATTGTTGGCTCTGAAGGATTCCAAGGATTGGGAACAGTAATGTGCCCTCCACTATATATTTCTTTTTCCGGCGCTATAATTCCCTCTTCGAGAGCTGCAGCTGCAAGAAGAGGCTTAATTGTTGATCCTGTCGGATACTCGGCAGAAATAGCTCTATTAACAAAAACTCCGTCCTTACCTTTAAGAAGACTTAAAAAAACATCTCTTCCTGCCTCCTTTCTAAAAATATTATTGTCAAAGGTTGGTATGCTTGCCATTGCAAGAATTTCTCCATTGTTTGGATCTAGGGCAATTACAGCAGCTCTCTCTGCTCCAATTTTTTCCAATTTTTCTTTCATTTTTTCTTGTACTATATTTTGCAATCTTGCATCAATGGTTAGTACAATATTTTTTCCTTCTTGAGCCGGCTCAATTACCTCTTGTTCTTGAATAGTTCCACGAACATCTTTCTTTGTCAGTATCTTCTCCCCCGCCCTTGTTAAGTATTTTTCATAATATTTTTCAATTCCCATCACTCCTACATAATCATGAATCGTATATTTCCCGGGGTTTTTTCTAAGTGTTTCTTGGTCTATTTTACCGATATAACCAAGTAAGTGAGAAAAGGATTCCTTATATTTATAATCCCTTCCTGCGGTCGCAGAAATAGTAAATCCTGAAAAATCATCAACATAAGACTGTAGCTGAACAATCTCTTCATGAGCAATATTTCTTTTAATTAGTGTTAAGGGAGAGTCGCTCTTTTCTATTTTATCCATTATTTCAAAAGAATCGACATCTATTATTTTTGAAATTTTATCAATATCTTCTTTTGTGCTTTGGTCAATACTTTTTCCGTGAAAATAAAGATCGTGTTGCGGGGCGTTATAAACAAGTTGATCGTAATTACGATCATAAATGACACCGCGCAAAAGCTGAGCAGACGAAATTGATAAAATATTTCGCTTTGCCATAACGGAAAAATCATCATTTTGCAATAACTGAATTTGAAAAGATCGTCCCAAAAGAATAATAAAAAGAAAAAAAACAAAAAAAGAAAAAAAATGAAGAACCCCTTTAGGCAAAGACACCTCCATTCTTTTCTTGGAAGCTCCATACTCTTCTTCCTTTTTTTGAGCCAAGTTATCTAAAAAAACCTCTTGCGGCTCAATGTCTTTGTTTTTATTTTTTTTACTACGAAAAAACCGGTGTCCCGACATATTTTTTTAAAACTTTTTTTATTAAATAAGAAAACAAAAGAAAAATTAAAATATAAAAGCCCATTGGCATATCAAAAGAATAAAGATCAAAAAAGAAACCTACTAAACAAGAAAAAACAAAGCCACTATTATTATTGCTATCTTCAATGAAATTATAAACAAAAACCAAAAAGATAAAAAAAGAAAACAATGGAAAAAATATCAAAGGATAAAAAAGAAAACTATTTAAAAAAAACACAAAGAAAATCAAAAAGAAGAAAAACAGAAAAAAATTTTTAAACTTATTTTCTTTATTCATTAAATTAATTTCTTACAACCAATAAATAATCAAGAAGCCTGTAATCAATACCCTGCCAAATTTTTGCCTGCATAAAAGCCTCTACATCACTATCCTTTATTTCTATTATTCTCCCTATATATATTCCCCCCATCGCCGATTTTTCTTGATGCATTCCAACTACCGTATCGCCAATATTAATTTCTTTATCTTTTTTTAAAAGGTCTAAGTAAGGCAGTTTTTCATTTCTTCCTTTAAGTATTCCAATAGGTTCTTCTTCGTTTTGCACCCTTACCTCGAAATTACTTTCTTTGTCGGTAATTAGCATTACCTGAGAAAAATTATCATAAGAGTTTTCAATCACACCAATTAAAATACCTTCCGGAGTAATAACCGGGTCATTTTTTTCAACTTCTCCGCTGTGTCTTAAAATAACTCTATTTTTAAGCAAGTTTCTTCCAACAACTTCTCCAAAAACAAAATCTCTTTCTTCTCTTATTTCAATATCAAGCGCTTTTCGCAGAGCTTCGTTTTCTTTTTCTAACTCTCTTAAATCAGAGAGGTTGGCTAAAAGAAAATTATTTTCTTTGCGTAAAGAATTTATTTCTTCTTTTATTTCCTTCGTATTTTGAATAACATGCAAGCCACTAAAAAAGCTTCCTCCTCCCTCGATCATTGTTTTTTGAAGTGGCGCAAACAAAGAAAGAAAGCTTTCTCTTATCGAGCTTGAAAAAGGAGTAAAAATATTCAAGAGAAAGAATATAAAAACCAAAACCAAAGCCCATTTAAAAAAATTAGATCTCTTGCGCATTGTTTTTTTATATCAAAAATTATTATTTTTGTCTATTAATTTAAACAAAAATGCCCGCAACGCTTTAATTGCGATAGCGGGCATCAATAAGCCTGCTTGATATAATTTTAATTATTTCTACTAAATTTCAATCTACTCAAATGCAAATAAACTACCTATTTTTAGGTACAAAAGTGGGAACTATCGATCGGGTACCAGCCGGTACCCGACAAATCCCGCACCGCCTGGTGCGGGGCTCTCGCCCTTGCAGACTATATCACTTTGTGCTAAAAACTTGAACTCAAAGTCTTTGTAAGGCGACTACCTACTCTCGCCCTTACGGACTACCATCGGCCTTGAGAGATTTCACTTCTGTGTTCGGAATGGGAACAGGTGGAGCACTCTCAGTATAGTCGCCTTACAAAGACTTCAATT
>PWJI01000031.1 GCA_003560095.1 Candidatus Nealsoniibacteriota bacterium | reverse complement strand
TATAAAACAAGGCTCTTTTATTATAATTATACGGTTGGTTTTGGGCGGTATTCCGCTACTTATCACTTTACTGTTATGGAAACTTTTCTTGGTGAAATAAAAGCTCCTTATATGCTTTTGCAATATGGTAAAAGGTATGGAGCAAAGGAAAAAGGGGAGATAAAAATAACTTTAGAAGAAGAATTTAAAAATACCTTCGATCTTTATGTAGAGGATGGGTACGGAATTGAGGCAATGCAGATATTCAGAAAGGACTTTCTTCTTTTTTTATGCGAAGAAGGGTGTGATTTTAGCATTGAACTTAAAGAAAATAGGATTTATGTTTACTGTAAAGATAAAATAACAAAGAAAAAAGACTTACAAGAATTATGTGAGACATCAAAGCAAACACTTTTAAGAATAAGGCCACTCTTAAAAAGACTGGAGAATGATTTTAATGTATTACAAGAACATTATAATAAATAGAACAGTGATTTAAGATTAATAGAATGAAGATAAAAATATGAAAACAAAAAAAATCTTAATATTTATTTTAATTTTATTTTTGATTGCAGTTACTGGGTCAATATATTGGAGTAATGTAATGCAAAAAGATTATCTTGATAGAGTAGGCACACCAATCAGCAAAGAACAAAACGGAGAAGTTGAGCCCGTGCTTCAGATAGTTGCAAGTGAATTGGGGCAAATTTGGGGAATCGATTTTATACCCGGCACATCGCATCTTGTAGCTACGGAGAATTCGGGACGTCTATTTATTATTGATACGGAGTCTTTAGAGATTTTGGAAATAAATGGAGCTCCAAAAGTAGATAGTAGAGGGCAAGGAGGGCTACTCGATGTCGCCGTGTCACCTGAATTTGATGAGGATGGGAAAATATATTTTACTTATTCGGTGGGCGGTAATGAAGGTATGGCTACTCACCTGGGGCGAGCAGTTCTTAACATGGAACTTTTGACACTAAAAGATGTGGAGGTGCTATATATCGCTACTCCTTTTAAGCGTGGAACGAGCCATTACGGATCAAGAGTGGTTATAGATGGAGATTATTTGTTTGTAACAGTTGGTGACAGAGGTGATAAGAATTTTGATGATCACGTATCACAAAATACGAGCAATGCTTTGGGAACTACTTTGCGATTATTACGTGACGGTAGTATCCCCGATGATAATCCTTTTGTAGATGATGAAAATGTACTTGACGAGATATATTCTTATGGACATAGGAATGTACAAGGAATGACAATTCATCCCGAGACAGGGGATTTATGGCAAAGTGAACACGGAGAGCAAGACGGTGATGAAATTAATATTATAAAAAAAGGTGGTAATTACGGTTGGCCAGAGACTCACACGGGTTGTGGATATGTAACTGGAAGGCCAATCGGTGATTTACCTTGGGAATGAGATGATATTGTAGATCCGATTTATTATTGGGAGTGTAATACCGGAGGGTTTCCACCCGCAGGAATGGTGTTTTATGATGGAGAAATATTTAATGAATGGGAGGGGGATCTTTTTGTCGGTGGTCTTGCCAGCCAATACTTAGCTCATTTTAAAGTAACCGATAAAGGGCTTGTAGAGCAAGAACCGTTATTAAAGGAAGAAGGCTGGAGGGTTCGTGACGTAACGGTCGGTAAACATGATGGAGCTATTTATGCTGCTGTTGAAGGTCAGGAAGTGTCTGTAGTACGTATAACTCCCAGAATGATCGAAAGTTAATTTTTTAAAAATATGAAAAAAATAATTTTAATATTGTTATTTATTGTAGTGCTTGGAGTGGGATTTTTTGTTTTAATGGGAGAAAGGGGGACGGAACTACCCGAAAAAGAAGAAGGGATAGAGATTCCTCAGGAAGAAAATGACAAGGAAAAAATAGATCCTCCCAAAGAGATAGAGAGGGAAAAGGCTGTTGCAGGAAAAGTAGCGATTATAATCGATGATTTAGGATATAGCCCAAGCTTAGACAGAGAGCTTGCAAAAATTGATATTCCTCTTACTTTGGCGATTCTTCCTTTTCTCGATCACACTACTGAGGCGATTGATACGTTTAAAAATAGAGAAAACTTCGAGCTTATTCTTCATTTACCCTTAGAGCCGATATCAAAGGAAGCTCATGAAAAGAGAATGGCGACGACAGATATGAGCAAAGCAGAGGTAATATCTTTTCTAAACGAAGCTCTAGCTGAAATGGAGGGGGTAGTGGATGGATTAAATAATCATAAAGGCTCAAAATTTACTTCTAATAAGGAAAGCATGGAATGGCTTTTTGAAGGAGTTAAGGAGAAGGATTTGTTTTTTGTTGATAGTCGAACTTCGGGCAACTCGGTTGCGTTTTCTTTAGCAAAAAACATGAATATACCTGTAGCAAAAAGAGATATTTTTCTTGATGTTGTTGGTGAGCCTCAAGAAATAAGAGAAAAATTATACGAGCTAGAGAAAGTGGCTCGCCAAGAAGGAGCTGCTATTGCCATTGGTCATCATAAAAAAAATACAATCGAGGTGTTAAAAGAGGAGTTGCCGGCAATGAAGGAAAGAGGAATAAAATTTGTTCCTGTCTCAGAACTTCTTAAGTAAAATTTAAAATATGATTAAAAAAATTACTTTGGTGCTTGCCTCTATAATACTTTTTTCTGTAGCAGGCTTCTTTTCGTATGCTTGTGGTGTTTGGCAAATTTTTTTTAATATTTTTTGTATGGGCGCCTACTTTCTTGCATTTGGCGGGGTTATGATTTTTGCATTTCTTTTTAGGGGAAAAGGAAAGAGGAGAAATTTTGTTTTAATTGGCATTAGCATAGGAATAATAATTTTAACATTAATTTATTATATTCCTGCGATATATTGCTATTTTGAAGATGGATTATATAAGCAAACTAGATGCATACCAAGGTATTCGGATGGAGGGATGGAGTGTCATGATTCTTCGGAGTGTGAAGGTATTTGTTTCACATCGGAAAGTGTGGGAAGCGAGGTTGTGGGAGCATGTGAAGGCTACTACGGGCAAATTCAGTCATACAACAAAGTAGAGAACGGAAAGGCGATTTGTCCCGGGATCATAATACCTAATCCTCTATAAATAAGTGTTAGAGTGATAGAGGACAAGATTCTTTGATAATAGATAAGAGAATTTGCTTAAAAGATACTTGTTCTTACTATTTTTATTAGTATTTGATTTTTATAGTCTTACTCCCTTTATTTCCTTGGGTAGAGTCCCGCGATAATACATTTCACCATCACGAATTTGCAACTCTTCAATATGAAAGCCGTTTTCCCTTGAGATGATTGTATTTACAACTCTTACTGTTTCATATTCTACTTTTTTTACTGTATCACTGGGAAGAGGAACTCTTCCTACGTGCAAAGACTCTATTTTTATTTGCACTGAGTTTTCTGAATCGCGGTAAAGTTCTCCAGTGGTATAAATAGGCTTGCTATCAACAAGATTGGCAACATAGGTGATAATAGCATCAGTAAGAGAAGCACCAAAGGAAGAATTATTTTCAGAAGCATTGTTTTCTATTGCATATACTTGAGGAATAATAAGTGAAGAAATTATTCCTTCAGCTTCTAGGAAATCAAAAATACTTTCAGAGAGAAAAAAACTAATTTCTCCCTTCCCGTTATCCTTAAAAGAAACTCGAACGTCTTTTATGGGGCCAAAGTCTTTGTTAGCAGATGATATTAATGCACTCATTTCTGAAGCAGTAAAAATTTCATCGATTTCATTAGTGTCCTTTGTCGAGAAATCTCCTTGTAAAAGTGTATTAAGATTGATTTCTTGAATGTCTTCAATTATTATCTGTGATTTTTCCATTCCTGATAAAAGATCTTCTTCATCCCACGTGGTGTCAACATGCTTTCCCGTATTAAGTGCAAAATAAAATGCTCCTACAAGAACAAGAGCAAACGTTAATAGAAAAATTAAAACCTTGAGTAATTTATTAATGTTTTTTAACTATTAATGAATAATTTACAACTAATTATATTTTTTTAGAAAATAAAAGCAAATAAAAGAGAAAAAGAGGACAACACTTTTTTTATAAAAAGTTTCAGTTTTTTTTGAAGATTTTGAAAACATAAAATAGATAATTTATTGTAAGTTATGTTATAAAGTTATAGAATAAGTTAAGCTTATAAATTTTGAAAAACTATTTAAATTTGATTTTTTAGTCAATTAATTTATTCTTAGGGTATTAAATAAAAATTAAAATAAATATTATTATGAAAAAAAAGATTTTACTTTTCGCGGGTATTTTTTTAGCATTAATTCTTGTTGGCTTTTTTATTTTCTCACCCAAAGTATGGTACTGTTACTTAGATGAATATATTTTAGGAGAAACTCAAGCGCAAATTGATGCGTGTTATTACGATGTAGCTGTTTATGATGAAAACTTTTCTGTTTGCGATAGAATGGAGGATCTTTTTTACAGGAGTCAATGTTTTTTTGTCGCATCTGTCACCAAAGAAGATGTTTCGTTTTGTGAAAAAATAGAGAGAAGAAAAAATAGAGAGGGGGCTAGCTCTGTAGAAAAAATAGAAAATGAGGCACAAATAAGCGAATGTTACGCAAAATTTGCAATAGAGACTGAGGATATTTCTGTTTGTGATGAGATTACAGGTGAAGATTTCGAAGATTTAAAAAACTTTTGTATAGCTGTAATTGAAAAAGACATCTCTTTGTGTAATGAAATAGAAAGTGAAGTTATAAGAGATAATTGTTATCATGAAATAAGTGAATGATTACTTATTTTAATGGTTTGACCATTTTTATTTATAATATAAATAAAAGCCCAGCTAGTTGCCGGGCTTTTTTGCTGAAGGGCTATTACTGGAGAAGTTCTATTTTTTCTTTGATTTCGTCGATGGTGGTGCTTTTTATTATTTCTGCGATACTGCCTAGGTCGCTATTTACTGCTCCTACAATTTCTCCTGTGATTTTTTCTATAACCAGTGCGTCGAACTCTTTTTCTTTGTCTTCAGCATTTATAATTCTCCACCCTCTTGACATGTCTTTTTCAGCTGACTTGATTATAGAATCAAGTAGCTGATTTCCTGTAACGGTTTCAGGACTAAACAATTCAACTTGAAGTCGATACTGGATTCGGTGGCGTACCTCATGTGCTGCGATGGCTATAATAATCTCTCCTAGTTGGTATGGAGATTGGTCTTCTTTTTTAAATAAGAACCAATGACCTTTTTTACTTAGGAGATTTTCGAAATGAGGATTTATCATATATCTGTCATCCTCTTTTCCACTTTTCTCTTTTGGAGAAAAGCGAGCTGTCTCATCTTGCTCATCTTCTTTTAAAAGCCCCACTCTTTTCTCGATTTTAGCGGAAGCAACCTTTGATGGGTTTTTTAATAAATCTTCCCATCTTGCCTCATTAAATATTATTGTGTCCAATAGTCCTATTGTTAACAGTAATTGTTTTGCCATTTTGTCCACTTTATCACCTCCTTTTATTTGATTAAGGGTTGAGAACTTGTTAGGGAGCTGTCAATATTATAGTACATTAATAAGCTTTTGTCTATTTTTATTCAAGCTATAATTATTATACAAAAGATAGAGATAGTGATATTATGGTAAAAGATTTTTTTACATAACAATATTTAAAAAAACAAATAAAGTTTAAAAAAATATGGAAAGAGGAACACACTTTGAACGTTTTATTGGAGGAAGTGAAGAAGACAAAGAAAAAGCTCGCAAAGAAATGGAAGAAAATTTTAACGAGAAAAGCGAAGAATTGTCTAGGCATGAATTAGAGAAGACTTCCGAGGATTTAGAGGTTATTAAAAAAACGGAAAGCACCGTTAATGAAATAGTAGATCAATATGAAGGAAAAACAAAACCATTTCCTCATGAACGTATTTATCTTCTTGAGCCGGGTAGTGTTTTTAAAATAACGGAAGGAAAACTAGAGGGTGGAATTCAGAATACATTAAGAGAGGTGGTAGGTGTTGAAAAAAAGAAATCAAAGTTAAAGTTTGCTGCTACTTTGGCTCACGAACTTTTTCATTTGAAGTCCTATAAGTCGGCTAGTATTAAAGAGGCGGCTGAAGAAATTCGTCCCTATCGTAGTGGTTTTTCGATGCATGAAAGAGATTTTGACAAAAAAGCAGGCGAAGAAAAAGTGTATTTTAGTATGCTTGAGGAGGCTGTTGTTGCCGAGTGTACAAAAAAATTTTTGGAAAAGGTTAAAGAAAAAGATGAAACTCTTAATAAAGAACATGAAGCTAATGAGAAGTTAAAAGAATGGTTTTGCAATTTTAATCTTTCCAAAGGGGTTCCGGAAGAAAAAATTGAAACAATTAAAGAAGAGTTAATTTTTATTCCCGATGCGGAAAAAAAGGTAAAAGAAATAAATAATCAGTATGAGAATGAAGAGGGGAGGCAAGCTTATGCGGCAGGGTTAATTACTCGCCTCTATAAAGATGGAAAAATAGGAATACTTGAAAGACAGCAAGAAAGAGAAAAAATGTATGAACTTTTAGATGAATTGGTTGTAAAGTCTGAGGGTAGATTCAAAAATCGTAACGAGATTTTTGATGAGTTTGCTAAGGCCAATTTTTCCGGTAACTATCTAAATATTGCTCGGATTGTTGAAAGTATTTTAGGGAAAGGTTCATTTAGAAAAATAGCAGAAGATTTTAGCAAAGACCCCGAAAAGAATTAAGTGTTTTTAAGGGAAATGGATTAAACATCTTTTTTAAAAATATGAAATACAAACTTACAAAATCTTTGGAGATACTTAAAAAAGAAAAGTGTGGTATTAAACTAGACATATATCCGGATATAGAAAAAAGTGGAATTGTTAGGGTCAAAACCAAAAAGGGTCATAATCAAGAATTTTATGATAAAAAGTCAGTGTTTACTTATATTATTCTTGAGGGAAGTGGTTCTTTTTTTCTTGATGATAAGGAGGTTAAGGTTGAGAAGGGAGATGTTCTTTCAATAGAACCGAAAACAAGAATTTATTATAAAGGAGAATTGGATATGATGGAAATCACCACTCCGCCATTTCATCCGGGAAACGAAGTGGAAACCAGGGCATCAATTTGGTAGTTCGGAGGTAAGATTATTTTCTTGGATTTTTTCTTTATTGTAAAATTATGAAAGTAGAAGGGGACAACTTTTTTAAATAATTAATTTTATGAAATAATGTAATATATCTATCCAATGAAGAACAAAAAAAGAGGAATAAAGAATAGGTTCTTTTTGTTCCTCGTATAGAATTGTACGGGAATCAAAAAGGATTGTAATCATTGCACAGATTTCTTAAAAAGCATTATGTCAAAGAAAGGGAAAACAACTCTTTTTAAAGAGACCGAAAGAAAAGCTTTCACTCTCATCGAGATTCTCTTGGTGATAGGAATAATCGCCATTCTTGCTTTAGCATTGGTAATTGCCATAAACCCCGGAGAAAGACTTGCTAAGGCAAGAGACGTTGTTAGAGAAAGACATTTAAAATCGATAGAAAATGCCCTTTACCTCTACAGAGTAAAGGAAGAAACCTTTCCCGAAGGAATAACATCGGAATTTAAGGAGATATGCAATACGGATGAAGTATCTTTGGAAGAGTG
>PWJI01000020.1 GCA_003560095.1 Candidatus Nealsoniibacteriota bacterium | reverse complement strand
TCACCTCAAATACAACTACCTATGAATTAATTACCCGGTTAAACCCAAAAATAAAAAGAATATTTCATTGATTTATAAAAATTTTAAATTTCACTCCTCTCTTTCTTGTTCTAGGTTATTTTCCGCGCTTATTTCTTCATTTTCTTCTTTTTTATCTTCTTTTCTTTCTTCTTGCAAGTTGTTATTTTCTTGTTCTCTCTCCTCATCTTCTTCTTGCCTATAATCATCTTCAGGTAAAAAATCTTCTCCCTCTCCCACTTCCTCCTCTTCTGGTTCTTTCTCTTTTGAGGGACTATCGTCAACATCCAACACCTTCTCTTCCTCTTCTTCCTTCTCTTTTAAATCAATATCCTTAAAAGGATTTTCTCCCGGCTCATAAGGACTTTCCGGATAAGGTCCACTAATTTCATTTTTCTCTTCAAATTCTTTATTGTCATTTGAGAAAAAAATAAAAAAAGTAATTCCAGCCAAAACTATTACAAACAAAATTAGTAAAATTTTACTTTTCATGATTTTCTAAAAATTAACTTTATTAATCTTTATAAGGATGATTTCACCTTTCTAAGTAGTCTCTTGATATTCTTTGTCTTTTTTTTCTTTAAAACCCACAAAAACACCAACCATCAAAACAATTAAGCCAATAGAAGAATAAGTTATCGGTAAGGAGCTTACCTCACTGATAAAAAGATTGGTAGCTATCAAAATATCGTCTCTTATAGTTAAATTTATTATATCTTCATTTATGTTATAAATTAAATTCTTAAAAGAAAACAAAGATAGTAAAAATATTATTCCGGAAACCATCATTGTGGTTCCAATTATCTTCATACTTAAGGAAAATCCGGCTAAAAAGATTATCAAAATAAGAAGAAAAACCAAAATAAAATAGGATAATATTTCAAAATAACCATAAAACCCTTGAAAGCTCAAAATTACAGCAACAATGCTTGGATTCTTTAAGAGATCATTTAATACAATTTTATCAGGTATTATATGTGTTAAATTTTCTTCCAATGCACCTTTGACGGGAAAATCATCTTCTATCTTGCTTAATATATGTTTCTTAAAAATATCCTTTTTTTCTGTAAAATCTACCTCTTCTTGTAATTTATTTTTTTCCTTTCTAAGAAGAGGTAAAATATCATTTATAACGAGAATAATTTTTTCATTAACATACTCTCTGCTAAAAGTTTCCATGAAAGCCTTTTCTGCATAAAATGTTATTTTTTTATTCTCATGTTCTAATTTTTCTATCTTAGGTGAGTCAAGCAAAAATCCTTTAATTATTAAACTTCTAATATCAACTTCTTCTACCAAATTTTCATAAAAAGATTCCTTAAGGATTGTTTTTTTTATGCTCTCACCAAAAAGAAAAACAACACTGGTAAAAAGAAAAACAGCGCAAAAAAAGATTAAAAATATTTTTGTTATTTTATTTAAATTCATTTTATTTGCTATTTTTAGTATAAAAAATTAATCTATTTATTTTGAAATCACTCTATTAATATATTTTCTCTACTTCCCTTATCTCTTGTTATTTTTAATGTAATAAATATAATAAACAAAGAATTTCTTTTAAGATAATATTTTATGTTTCCCCTTTTTGCAACAGTTAACGGAATAATTTTTATAATTGCACTCCTTGCAGGAATAAAAGTATGGAAATCTCCCTCAACATTAGGGAGTCCCGCAAGAGAATATTTTTCTTTCGCTTACCTCCTTGCTGCTATTTATTTTTTCCTTCACTCTTTTACTGAAATACCGATATCCAATCCTTTAACAATTCAACAAATAAATATTGTTTCTAAGTTTTTTATATTTACAAGTATAGGTTTTTTGGTCGCAGCTTCTCTGGAAATTCATAAAAATGAAAAAAGAAAATCAATTATTATCTCCTCTTTTATAGCTCTTTCGTCAGGATCTATTTTAGCAAGCATCTTAACATTCACTCCTGCCAAAATAAAAACACTAGAAAATACTTTTTTTTATTGGGAGCCGGGAGGTGAGCAGTGGACCATTCTTTTTGAAGGAATTTTAATTTTCATATTTCTTCTTATTCCCCTACTAATCTTTTTTTGGAAAGGATCAATTGTCACAAATAAAGATATGAAAAAACAATTAAAATTAATTTCTAAAGGTTTTTCTTTTTTAATTGTTTCAATTTTATTTAATTTTGTAATTCTTCCAATTGAAGTTTCTCCTGTCTTTTCTCTTTTAGTTGCCAGTGGTTCGGTAATTTTTGCCGCAATCGGAATAATTTTAACCGTTAAGGGCTTTCTTTATAAAGGCAATTTATAGAATTAATCCTCAATTTTATATACATCATAACCCTCTCTTGCTTTTTTATTTAACTTAATTCCAACCTCTTGCTTTGCTTTTGCTTTCGTTATTTTCTTTTTTTCAATCTCCATTGATTTTATTTTTTGCTCAAAATCAACATCTCCTCCTTTGATTCTAATTTTTTCGTCAACAGAAAGAGGGGCTTTAAGTTTTATTACACCAACTTTCGGCTTTCTAAAATAATGCAAGACCTTGCCTATATTTTTTTCTTTTTTTGCTTTACTCTTGCCTTTAACTTTCTTAGCCTTGTCTAGTGACTCTTTTTTTCTTTTATTGGTCGTTTTTTTTATAACCATAAATAAATTTTAAGATTATTTATATTTAATTCCATCTAACAAGATATTCATGAAAGCTATCCCCCTCATGAACACATCTAATTTTTTCGACACTAATATTATTACCTCCTCCAAGCTCACACACTCGCTGAAAATATCCTAAATAAAAAATACAAAACAGCGGAGAAATATCAAAATTCTCTATTCTAATAATCGCTTCCTTTTTTTCGCTGTCAATTTTAAAAACACTAAGAGATCCAATATCATAGTGCTTTCTCCAAAGCTGAGGAGCTTTCTTTAAAACATCTTCAAAAGAAATAAAATACCTTAGTGCTAATTTTAAGATAAAAGAAGTTTTTGGAGCTTGATAACCACACTCCATCAATTCCTCTCTTCCCCACCCTTCGAAAGTTTTAATCATTACAGCAAAACTAAAGGCTCTAAGTCCAACCGGATACCATTTTTTAAAATCCATATTACGTAAATCAATTTCTCTTCCCATCTCAATGGACTTTTCTCTAAAATCCTCTAATCCTTTTTCTTCTTTTTTCTTCTTGATATATTCAAGTTGAGTATGAAAAACCTCTCCATTGATTCTTCCCTCTTTGCTCAATAATTTCCCCAAATTGTTTTCCGTATAATCAACTATCTCCTGAAAAGATTTTTTTTCGATGTTCATGCGTTTATTTTAAATATTATTTCTCTTTTTCCTGTTTTATAAATAATAGCATATTTATTGCAAGACAAACACGCCTCACTTTTTTAAGCAAGTTTTATTTTAATAAAAAAAGAGTTATTATTTTTCTTTTTTAAATAAATTCAACATTTCTATCGGAAAAAGAATAGTGGTATTTTTTTCTCTCGCAGAATCAGAAAGCGTTTCTAGATAACGAAGAATGATTGGATCGACACTCAAAACTTTTCCGGCATCCTTTAATCTTTGGGCTGCCAAATACTCTCCCTCGGCCATAATTATTTTTCCTCTTTTTGCTCTCTCGGCTTCAGCTTGCCTTGCAATAGAGCGTTGCATTCCCTTAGGAATCTCCACATGCTTTACCTCCACTCCGGTAACTTTAACTCCCCAAGGATTGGTTGCTTCATCAATTACTTCGTGGAGCTTGTCATTTATCTTTTGTCTTTCAGCAAGAATTTCATCAAGCTCAGAGGCTCCAATAACTCCTCTTAATGATGTTTGAGAAATTTGCCAAGTAGCTTTTCTATAATTGGCAACATCTACCGTAGCTTTTTTGGGGTCGGTAATTTTATAATAAACAACAGCATCAACCTTTACCGGAACATTATCTTTTGTAATTACGTCTTGAGGTGGAACATCTTGTGTTATTATTCTTAAATCAACCTTTTCCATTTTATCTATAACGGGAATAATGAAAAAAAGACCCGGGCCTTTTATTCCCATATACCTCCCTAAACGAAAAATAACTCCCCTCTCATATTCTTTAGCAACTTTAATTATTTGCGGCACCACGAAAAAAAGAACTATTATTACACCTAAAACAAGTCCTCCCATATTTTTTTATTTTATATTATTTATAATTTCGACCTTTTATTTATCCTCATCTTCTTTTTTTACAATTGCCGTATTTCCTTCAATCCCAATAACCTTTACTGAATTTCCAACTTCAATTTTTTCATCGTTAAAAGATTTTGCGGACCAAGAAATATTTTCTATCTTAACAAGCCCTAAGGGATCTATTTTTTTAACAACTTCTCCTCTTTCTCCAATAATTGCCTCTACCCCAACAACAGGTGTTTTTTTAAATGCTTTTACTGCGCCTTTGCCAATTACGATAAAAATCACAAAAAGAGACACCAAAACTCCTAAGACAAAAAGAGTTACAAAATCAAAAAACTCAGGAAAAAGAAGTGGCTCGTTTCCAAAACCAAACACTCCCATTCCCATAAGAATTACTCCCAGGCCCCCCATAATACCAAACCCGGGGTCTCCTCCAAAAACTTCTACTCCTAAAAGAATTACTCCTATAGTAAGAAATATAAGCCCTAAAACACTAAAATTAATAACACCTATCCCCCAAAGACCTATTGCTAAAAATACTAACCCAAATATTCCACTCACCTCAAGCTCACCGGTTCGAAAAGCAAAAACCAAAGCAATCATCCCCAAGCTCAGAAATAGAGAAACAAGATACGGATGAGAAAGAGTATTAAAAAAAGTTTCAATAAAATTAGGATTTGCTTTTATTATCGGTTTATCGGAAAAACCTATTTCATTGATTAAATTTTCTATATTTTCAAAATTTCCATCTATTAGTTCTTTTTTAAGGGCTTCTTTGCCACTTATAGCAAGATTTTCCGTGACAAATTTTTCCGCTATTTCCGGGTTACGATTATTTGCCATTGCAATACTTTTTATCCAAGAGGCCATAGCAAGTTTCATTTTCTCATCATCTTCTATAGCTTCTCCCGTGATTGCTCTAGGCTCAGCAGCACCAATAGAACTTTCAGGATGAGCAAAAGCATAGTCTGCCGAAAGCAATATAAAGGATCCTGCAGAATACGCCCATCCGCCGCTTTTATATATGTAAACGGAAAAATCAATTTCGCTTTCCTCAATTAAATCAACTATCTTTTTCGTCGAATCAATGAGCCCTCCCGGAGTATCAAGCTTAAGAATGATATGACTGGCATTATTTTTTTTTGCCTCCTCTATTATTCTTTCAACATAAACAACGCTTCCCGCTTTAATCTCTCCCTCCACTTTTCCAACATAAACCGGATTTTCTTGAGAAAAAACAAAAAGAGGAAATAATAGAAAAGACAAGAAAAGATATGTGAATTTTTTTATCATAATTGTTTTACGAAAATAATCATAAATTTAATATAACATCCGAGAGTTTGTGCGTATCGTGAGATATGCCGCCTTGATCAGAGATAACATCCGCTCCAATAAAACGCTTGTCATTTTTATTTTTTAAGGCAACGATTTTTAATAATTCGGGGTGCTTTTTTTTGTAACTACTTATTCTTTCTTTTGAGGGTATTTTATTATTATAAATAATAAAATCCACACTGCCTTTAATTAATTTTTCAATTTCACTGGCAAAATCATCCACGTAAAAATCATTTGTTTCTCCGTATTTAGTCATCAAATTACAAATATAAATTATTTTCGCATTACTCTTTTTTATTGCCTCACTCATGCCACCGGAAAGAAGTATTTGCGCAAGAGTAGAATAAAGATCCCCCGGGCCAATTATAACCTTATCTGCTTGATAAATTGCTTCTATTGCCTTAGAATATGCTTTTGCTTTAGGTTTTAAAAAGACTTTTTCTATTTTTAAATTGCCATCGTGCTTGGAGATATCAATATTTGTTTCTCCTTCTATTATTTCCCCGTTTTCAAGCTTTGCGCAAACTTTTGCTTTATCAAGGGTTGCCGGAAGCACTTGATGAGAAATATTTAATATTTTATTTATTTCCTTGCAAGCTTTCTCAAAATCTTTAGACGAAAGCTCTAAGGCGGCAATAAAAAGATTTGCAAAATTATGCCCTTTTAATTCTCCTGCCTCAAAACGAAAATTAAAAAGATCTTCGATAATTGGAGAAGTGTTTGCCAAGGTAATAAAAGCTCTTCTTATATCTCCCGGCGAAAGTATCTCGTAATCTTTTTTAAGTCTCCCCGAAGAACCACCTGAATCAAGCATCGCACAAATAGCCGATATATCTACATTTCTATGTTTCAATCCTTCCAAAAGAGCTTTAGGCATTGCGTTACCACCTCCAAGGCAGGCAATTCTTTGATTTTTTTTCATTCTATTTTAAAAATTATCTTTTTTTTAATATTACTATAATTTTTTTAAAAAACAAAATACTTAAAAACATCAAAAAAAGCGCCATTTTTATGACGCTTTCTTTGATTTTTTTTCTTTATCTATCTCTCTACCTTATGCTATAAATTCCTTTAACTTCCCAATTTCCAATATCTTCATAAATAACTTTAACATTACTATCTCTTCCTCCCCACGATCCGTCAGCTTCCAAAAGATATACTCTAAGTTCTCCATCAGCATGCTGTACAAGAGCTTCAGCTCTCCTGTTTCCGGTAATATCGTAGGCCGCTTTTACGTCATATGGTTTTCCTCTAAAGCTTCCTGTTAATATCCATTCATAGCTAATAATTTCATTGCTTCTTACTTTGTAAAGTCTTACATCACCACTCGTTCTGTGCTGCAAATAAGCGGCTGTTATTTGGGGATTGCCCGTCAATCCGTGAAGCGATTTAACATCCCAATTTGAAGAATATCCTATTGTCTCTCCTTCCAGCAAAGATCCTTCCCGAGTCAATGTATAATACATGATTTCTCCGGTACTTCTGTTTTGTAAAATAGCATCGGTAACTCCTCTTCCCGTAAGATCATAAACATCTTTAACTTCCCAGTTTCCTGCACTCGTTGTAAGGGTTCTGTAGTTTCTTATTCCTGTTCCCCCGGCATGCATATAGTAAGCTCTAATTTCTCCACCTGTATGCTGAGCAAGAATAATAAGATCGTTTTTATCGCAAACTCCCTTAATATCCCACCCTGATCCGATATTTCCAATTACCTCTCCCTCTGCAAGTCTTGCTTCTCCTTCTATAACCGGAAATGAAGAAACCCTTCCGTCACTTTTGTTTTGTGCAAGAACTCGAACATTTGAAAGCTTTTCTTCTCTTGTCTTGCACTTTATTGTATCAAGAACCTCTCTTTCACCATCAACCACATTTATTAAATGATATGTGTATTCTGTGTCCGGAGAAAGTCCGGTATCTTTCACTGTTCCCGATCCACTCGAGGAGGTTGTTTCTTCGATTAAATTACCGTCTCTTACTAAAGCTACTCTATCTCCATTTTCAAACTCGTATGATATTTCAATATAGTCGGTTGCTGTTTTATGACAACTTATATCTCCTTCTGCATCAAAATCAGGATCATCGGGATCATCAGGATCATC
>PWJI01000044.1 GCA_003560095.1 Candidatus Nealsoniibacteriota bacterium | reverse complement strand
TCTTCCGGCAAATACAAAGGTCGAAAACAAAAAGGTCGAGGCGAGTATTAATTAATCAAAAACTCCAAAAGCGGACATTTCTATTTTGCTAAAAAGCGGACATTTCTACTTTGGTTTGACACAAATTTTACATTTTAAAAAAGTTGATTATAATATTTTTGGGTAAAATAATAAGAAAAAAAATGAATAAAAAAAATAAACAGCCAAAATACAAAAGAATACTTTTAAAAATTTCTGGAGAAGCAATGATGGGAAAAGAAAAATTCGGGATTGATCCCGATTTTATTTTTTATTTAGCAAATGAGATAAAAAGTGTTTATAAAACCGGTATTGAAATTGTTATTGTTATTGGAGGAGGTAATATTTTTCGAGGAGTTGCCGGAAGCAAGGAAGGAATGGATAGAACAACCGCAGATTATATGGGAATGCTAGCTACAATATTTAACGGAATGGCTATGCAAGATGCAATTGAAAGAAGAAAGATAGCAACAAGACTTCAAACTGCATTTGAGATAAAAGAAATAGCAGAACCCTTTATAAGAAAAAGAGCGATACGCCATCTTGAGAAGAAGAGAATAGTGATTGTTGGCGGAGGAACAGGACTTCCGTTTATAACAACTGACACAGCAGCTGCAATGAGAGCGCTTGAGCTAAATTGTGAAGCTATTTTTAAGGCAACAGGAGTTGATGGAGTATACTCGGAAGATCCACGAAAAAACTCAAAAGCAAAAAAATACGAAACATTGACTCTTGAAAAAGCATTTAAGAGTGACTCCATCGGAGTGATGGATAATTCAGCTATTGATCTTTGCAGAACAAACCAAATAAATATTGTTGTTTTCAATATTTATAAAAAAGGAAACTTAAAAAAAGCTTTACTTGGAGAAAAAGTAGGTACAGTTATTAAATAAAATTTATTTTTTTAATTCCTTTTCAATTGCAGAAATTATTTTCTGACCATCTTCTTCCTTTAAATTATTTTTTATTTCCTTAAAGCTTACTTTTTTTAATTTAGCGCTCTCAAAATTTTTCTCTTTTTCTGTATTCAATTTGCAAAAAAACAAATAAACTACTTTATTGTCTCTTTTCGGATGAGGATATATAAGTAAAAGCCTTAAGTCACTTTCACTTATTTCTAGTTCATATTCTTTACAGATCTCCTCTAGGGCAATTTTTCTAGATACATCTTTGCGATTTACCGCGGGAAAAGAATACCCCCCCTCCTTTTTAAAGTCATTATATTTAACAAGAAAACTTTCTTCTGGTAAATAAATGGCAAATATTATTTTTTTTTCTAACATATTTTTTGCATATCTCTGATAATTTTTTATAATTCACAACCTGTTTCTTGAGAAAGTTTTTCCGGCGCTCTTCGAATAGGTATAGGGGTCTCATAAAGTTCGCCTTTTATCTGTATTTCGGGGAAATATTCAGTCTTTTTTTCTCTTTGACACCTATCAAATTCTGCCTCACTTCCCATTTCACAATCCAAGTAAATTGGTCTTACTGCTTCAATCCCTCCAAAATCTTCCTCAAGTACTGCAGCTCCTTGAGAGGCACTACTCCCATAAATAACAACGCCCTCTTCTCTTAGACAATCTACAAAAGAAGGGGAAACTTCTTGTTGAGTACGAAAAAAGCCTTCTATTCTTTCATCAGGAGCAAAATAAAGAAGATATACGGACCTTCCCCCCAAAAAGAGGACTAATATTATAACCAATATTGCCGACTTGCTCACTTTTTCTTTTAATTAATAAAAATAATTTTTAAGACTAATTCTCAAAAGAAAGTGGTTTATTGTTCAAATAAATCTCCACTTTTTTAATCTCTTCAAATTGACTCGCCGCCGCCTTAATTACCGTAGTTAGCTTAAGATAATGACAGTATTCTTTTAAATTGTTCTCTCCCGATAAATAAACTGTAGCAAAATCACCCTCTATTACTACTTTTTCAAAATCTATAGAAATATAATTTTCTCTGTTTTTTTCTTTCGTGTAATGATTGACGGGATTTAGGTAGCGCTCCCCATTATAGAAAACAAAATCATCCATTTTAAAAAGCTTTTCATAAGTAGTATCAAGTGGCATTTGTGTTTTAAGAACCTCTCTTTCTATATAAAAAACTTCATTATTACATTCAGTATGCTCAATATCACTCTCTTTTTTTTCTATCTTTTCTGATAAGCTATTATCTATCAAGGGAACCCTAATAAGCGTTGTATCAATCTGCTTTATTTTTTCTTCTATTCTTTTTTCAATATCATAAACTTCATCTAAGAGATCATGAAATATATTAGAAAGATCTTCTTCGTCCTGTTCTTTTGATAGGTTTATAAGAGAACCGACATCATTTTTAATTATTTCTATTCTTTCTTTTTGCTTATATAGTCTGCTAAGCCTAACACCTTCCTCAGATTGCACAGGAAAAAAGAGAGTTGCAAAAATACCTAAAACGAATACAAAAATTATTATTTCAAGTCGATATCTTTTTATTTTTTCTATCATAATATTTAATATTTATTATTATCACGCCTTTATTCTATCACTCCCCTGGCTTGATTAAAAAACCACTTTTATGAAAACATATTCACAAAAATTTCATAAGCAACCCAAGCCATAATACTAACCCAAACAAAAACAGCAACCCAGTGTTTTGCAAAAAAATTTTCCTTCTTTAGTTGATTTCCGGTTGCTTTCATTATCTTTTCTATATTTGGAGCTACTGTTAATATAGCTAAAAGAAAAGTAAAAACAATCGCCACAAAAACCTGAACAATGTTAATCTCATGTAAAAGATAAAACAAAACCACGCCTCCAAGTAAAAAAGAAAAAATAGTCGCTGAAAGATTACCCCACACCAGTCTTGCTAATGGATTTTTAGTGCTATACCAAGTATTGGGATTAATAAAAATCACAACAAGCTTAATAATTGAAAGAATAATGAATATTAGTGCGATTATTTCTACAGGAGTCATATTTTAAATTATAATTTCATTTTATAAATATTAAATTTTATCCTTTATGTTAAGCTAAAAGCCTATTTTTTTAAATAATTTGCTTAATGCTTCTTGAATTGGCTTAACCTCTAGAAGCTCTTCTTCTTTTGTATGTAAAGCTGCGGGTTTGTTTGTTGCCTTAGATATATATATTGCACGCAACGGAAACTGAATATGAGGCTCTCCTAAAACTTTATTAACGAGAAGAACCTCTCTTTTTGCTCCTTCCTTATAGAAATTTCCGCTAGGCATATGTATTGCAAAAGCATCAACCCATGCAGCATCAACCTCACCCCCACTTTCTTTTGCGACTTCTCTCCAATAATCAAGAACTAGCTGATATATTTCTTCTTTGGTAAGATTTTCTTCACTGGAATTCAATGCAATTCTCTTTGGGTTTTTTATAAGACCTTTTCCCTTTACAAAAAAACCCGCATCATTAGCTAAAACAGGAAAGCTTGTTTTTTTACTATAGGCTTGTGCTTTTTTTCTTGCATTTTCCTCTAACGACCCATCCTCATTAATGTCTAGAGAGTCAATATTAAGATCTTTTAATGTATGTAAGACAATACTTGAATCAATTTCCTTGGCAAGCATCCTGTAGCGATTAACCTTTCCTTGATTGTTTGTTGCTAAAAGTATTTCTTTTCTCATTTTTTACTTATACCATTTTTGTTACTAAAAAAAAAGAGAGGGCTTTTTTAAAAACCCTCTTTTGCCGATTAGCTTTCTATTATATCAAGGCAAGCCTTAACATAACCGATAATCTCTTCAACATTTTCGGTGGAACCAAACATCCTAAACTCAATTGTCTTGGTTGATGGCTTATAACGAACTAAGTCCCACACATTTCTCTCTCCTCCCTTTTTATTAATGTATTCCATTAATTCTGAAAAAGAAGAGAAGATAGGAGGTATCCCTTTTGTTTCTGCCATAACTTTATAAGCATTAATCCTTTTCATACTAGAGTGATCACCAATGGAAATAAGTTTATTTACAACATCTTCTCTACAAGAATTAAGAACCTCTATTGCCTTTTCTTGATCTACGGATATATGCACATGCACACCGGCAACAACAGAGGCGGCAATTCTTTTTTTTGAAGATATCTCCTCCCAAATTTTTTTATGACGCAAATTAAAAGGATTTACCTTAAAACAACTCACTCTTTTTTCTTCTACTATTTCAGAGTAATCAAAGCTTAAATCAAGTTCTCTCCCCGCTTCTAATATTATCTGCTCATTTTGACATAATGCTTTTCTTAAATCTTTTAGATGTAGGCATGGCAATGTCCTGTCTTCGATTTGTCCTGCAAAAAGCTCATATGAAAAAAGATCTTCTGGTAAATTATTTTTTCTTGCAATCTCGTGCACCTTGGGTAAAAGAATGCCAATGCTTGGAGTAACTTTTTTAAAGGAATCTACAATAAAACGCTCCCTCTCTATTCCATACGTTCTCATGACATTAAAACCTCCTTATTTTTTTAAAGAACCATCCAGCAAATTTTTGTGCTGGTAAATAAACAATTAATCATTTATTTACCAAAACAAAAACCCCCTTTGCAAGATCCAAAGAGGGGTTGTAGTAAATAAACTTATTAAATCACTAAATCAATCCAAAAAAAGGACCTTGCAAAAAAGACTGCAATGCCCACCAATTTAATAAAGTTGTCTTTTGGTTTTCTTTCATACCTATATGATAAAAAATATTATTACAAATGTCAATTTTTTGAAATAAAATAATTGATGCTTCTATTGTAACTAACTTCATCTTCCTTGGAGAAATAGCAAGCTGGCAATTCTTTTTTTTCTCGATGGTGCTTTATACAATCGCAGCACTTTCCTTTTCTCGGACACCCCGGGTAAGTGCATTTACAATTTTTTAAATTTTCTTCTTTTTTACATTTCATTTTTTTAAGATAAATAAGCTTCTTGAGCATACTGCCTGAGCATCCTCTCTGAATTAAAAAAAGATGCATTTATGGCTATAGTGTGAATCATTGTCTCGCACCAAAGATTAGGATTTTCATAATAACGAGGAATTATATAGTTTTCTAACTTATAATAAAGATCCCTTGCATCTTTTTCTATTAATTCTTCAGGAGAAATTTCGTTCTGCTTCTCTCCTATAGACCATCCCGTCTTTCCATCAACAAAACCCTCTATCCACCATCCATCCATTGTGCTAAATTGCGGAACTCCGTTGTGAGCTGCCTTCATTCCACTTGTTCCCGAGGCTTCATTAGGAGGAAGTGGTGTATTGAGCCAAATATCAACTCCCGAAACCATTATTTTTGCTACATCCATATCATAATCTTCTAAAAACACTATATCTATCTCTTTTTCATATTTTTTTATTATATCATTAATCTCTTTAATCATTTTCTTTCCTCCCCAATCACTGGGATGTGCTTTTCCGGCATAAATAATTTGCATCTTTCCCCTTTCTTTGTGAATTCTTAACAATTCATTTATGTCATGAAATAATAATGTCGATCTCTTGTACCCTGTAAAACGTCTTGCAAAACCAATAGTAAAAATATCTTCAGATAACTCCTTTCCCTGTTTCTCTTTTATATAATTAATAAGCCTTCTCTTGCTCTTTTGATGGGCTTTCCATATTTCACTTGGAGAAATATTGAAAACATTTCTCAAGTAAAGGCTACACTTTCTCCAACTGGGTATAAAAATATCATATAAGTGACTAAACTCTTGAGATGTCCAAGTTTGAGAATGCACCCCATTAGTGATGGCTGAAATTTCATACTCCGGAAACATCTTTGTTGATATTTTTTGATGACTGAGCGCCACTCCGTTAATATAAGAACTAAAATAAAGAGCGAGTCTGCTCATATTTAGGGTTTCATCTTTTATAAGTCCCGGCAAATTATAGGGAAAATCATGTTGCAATCTTTTAACTAAATCCAATTTAAAATTATCATGCCCTGCTTTTACAGGAGTATGAGTAGTAAAAATACAATTCTTTCTGACCTTTTCAACGCTTTGAGCATCAGAAAAATTTTTCTTATAATTTAAAAAAAGCTCAACGCTTGCCAAAGCAGCATGTCCCTCATTTAAGTGATATTTTTCAATATTATTATATCCCAAGACATGGAGCAATTTAACCCCACCTCTTCCCAAAATTATTTCCTGTTTTAATCGATACTCTTGATCTCCTCCGTAAAGGCTCCCTGTAAGCTCTCTATGCTCATTTTTGTTTTCTTCAATATTTGTATCTAAAAAATAAACAGGCACTACACCACCTCCCTGCCCTATAATATCATACCTATAAGCACCTATTTTCACCTCATCTTCTCCAATATAAACCGATACTTTTTCTTCCAATTTTTCAAGTTTTGAGTAATTATATTTCTCTCTTTCTTCCTTCTGCTCTCCTCCTTTATCTATCATCTGTTTAAAATATCCTTTATCGTTAAATAGAGTTAAGCCAACCATTGGCATTTTTAAATCAGCTGCCGATTTTAAGGTATCTCCCGCTAAAACTCCCAAACCACCGGCATAACTTTTAATGTCATTTTCAATTGCGATCTCCATGCTAAAATAAGCAATCTTCTTCTTTTCCTTTTTAATATTTTCCATTTATTTTATTAATTTAATTTTCAACAAACCTTGTTAATTAACCCGCAAGACAAAATAACTTAATTTTAAAACTTATTCAAATTACTGTTAGTATTTTTTTTGCAACCTGACTGGGATTCATTTTGGTCGTATCTATAACAATACTCTCCAAAAAAGGAACCTTGTTATCAATATTGTATTTTTTTCTTATTTTTTCTAAGGCAAAAGGACTTGTTAATTTTTTATATTTTTTGCGAGATTTTGAAACTATACGTTTTTTTATTTCTTCCTCAGAACATTCCAATTTTACAAAAAAAACCTCACTTTCATTTTTTTCTCCTTTATTTTTGATTTTTAAAAAGAAATCCTTATCGTTTTTTCCTTCAAGTGTCTGCAAGCCATAAACCAAAGTTATAATCAATCCTTCGTCCTTATTTTTTAAAATTTCCTTGAAAAGATAAGTCCATAAATAAGAAAATTTTTCTGCAAACTCTTCTGTGCCAAAATCAAAAAAATTACTTAAGAGATCCGACACTAAATGATTATGAAAAATTTTAAATTTTGTTTTTTTGGAAAGTTCTTTTGCAACAGTAAGTTTTCCTACTCCGGGAGGCCCATATAATACAATTATTTTTCTCATTTTGTTAGCTTTTACACCTATTTTCTAAAATCTTTATATTTCGTTATATCCGGGAAAATAATCATGTTTTATTTTTTTTCTATCAACTTTCATTTCATTGAAAAGCATATCACTTGTCTTGTGCACCATTGGCTCTGGACCGGAAACATAAAAATTAAAATCATTGACTTTCTCTACATATCTTTCTATTATCTCTTTGTTCATATAACCTAATTCTCCTTGCCAATCTTTTACTCTGCTCCCTTTTTCTTTTGCAACATAAATAATTTTAACTCCCAACTCTTTTCTTACTTTATCAAAAAAATCAAAAAAAGCTATTTCTTCCGGTAAATTGACTCCATAGAAAAAAATAATATCCTTTTTTTCTTTCGTGTCTAATAAAAATTTTAAAATACTTCTAAAGGGTGTAACACCAACTCCTCCTGCAATAAAAGCATTCTTTCTGTCATAATCATCAAAAACAAAGCTTCCATAAGGGCCTTCTGCCATAACTTCACTTCCCAGATCAAGCTCTTTTAAAAAACTCTTAAACGAGCTTGGCTTTTTGGTAATCTTGGTAACCAATAAAATATTTTTTTCTGTTGGAGAGGAAGCAATGGTAAAAAATCTTTTAATTCCTTTATTGTCGGGAGTTTTGTGATCTATAGTCCACTCTAGAAATTGACCGGCGGTAAAATTAATTTTTTCTTTGCCGGCAAACCAAAAACCGTATATATCTTTGGCAAATTGCTCTTTCTCTTTTAATACCAGCTTGAATTTCATTTTAAATCTTAGATTTAGGGTCTTTGCCTGTCTCGCAATAATAATAATTTGAAAAACGATTAATTTTCCAAACAAAACAATTGGAGCAAACACAACCTTGTTTTTTTATCTCCAGGTCACTTCTTTTAAATTCACAATAAGTTACGGGATCTTTTTTTCCCGGATAGCTGGGACATTTTTTGCACACACAAAAAAGTGATATAAAAATTCTTAATATTTTTTTTACCATATTTTAAAAACTATTTACCAAAATCTTTGAAAGGTGTTTATAGTATTCTATTAGAGAGCTTCTTCTTTTTCAAGCACCTTTCAATCCCTCACTTTTTTATATTTAATAAACATAAAGTACTCATGCAACTACTTTTTAATAAACCCATACCCTAAACTAAAAACACTTGCAAAAATAAAACTAATCAAAAAAGGATGAAAATCTATAAAAAAGAAGTAAATGAGTAGGGGTAAAAAAGAAATACGAGTCAAGTTAAAAATAATTTCTCTTGCAACAATAAATTCAAAATAATTGCTTCTAGCTGCAATATCATAACTGTGAGCACTCCAGGGCAAGCGCAATATTTTTGAGCTTAAATTTTTATAAGAATCAATAATTATAATCCTTGTACTGGTATCAGCAAAAATACGTGCAATCCACCCAAAAAAATATAAAAAACTACCAATTTTAAGTAACTTAACTTTATTCATCTTGTCTGTGAGTTTTCCAATGGCATAAAAGGCAAATAAAGAAATTACCATTGATAATGAAATTACAAGACCCGTTCTATCAACAGTTTCCACAACAAGAATTATAAAAATCGGCCAAACAGTTCTGTTAACAATCACCTCGCCGGCATACCCTCCAAAACTAATAAGATTTCCTCTATCTTCCTTGGAAAATGCTTTTTTAAGAAGAAGTTTGTTTGTGAAGTTAATCTTTTCGTATTTTTCTGAAGAAAGAAACAAGGGAACACTACTTAGTAGTATCAAAAAAGAACTTACAATAAATAGTAAAGAAAAATTAACACTTGCAATAATGCCCCCAACATAGGGAGCAGAAATAGTGGCAATAAGTGATAATGCTCCCAAAAAAGAAACTTCTCTCCCTCTTTTTTCTTTTTCAGAATTATTAATAAAAGTTAAATGATTTCCATAGTTAAAAAGAATCATTCTTAACGCCAAAAAAAGAGGTAAAATAAAAAATAAAGTCACGCTTTGATCGATAAAAATAAGACCAACATAATAAAAAATCAAAAAAGGAGTAGAGAGTAAAATTGCATGCTTGTTTCCCACCTTTGCAACAATTCTTGCACCATGATAAGCAAAAAAAACAAAAAACAAAGAAAGCAGAAAATAAAAAACAAGGATTTCATATATCTGAAATCCTTTATTGTAAAGATATATCGGGACAAATATATTTATCAAAGACTCTCCAAAAGTCATGATAAATATTGCCAAATAAAGCTCCTTTAGTCCTTTATTTTTAAAAAAATTGAGACGTATTAAGTTACCTATCAATGTCATGTGATTTTACCTTAATCCACTCTGCTTAATTTTTCTTGTAAATTAACTAGAATTTTATAGAATAATTTTGCTTTTCTGTCTCTATCCCTGAAGCATTTTTCATTTTTTTATAACAATATCTGAAATATTTTTTTAACATGATAAATCAAATTTAAGAAAAATAAGAGATATTATTTTTCGATTGTTCTAAAAAATACTTAAAATCATCTTGTTTAATAACAACCGTTGCCGTGTTTTTATTAGGATGAAAGCCAATTTTTTCTGCCATTAAAAGACTTTCATAAATAAGCACCTTGACTTTGTTTTCTTTGTCATTAATGACTCCAAAAAGAGATACAGATCCGGGCTCTAGACTTAGGTATTGCATTAATTTTTCAGAAGAAGCAAAGCTTAGTTTTTTTTCACCAACCTCTTTTGCTATTTTCTTTAAGTCCGCTCTTTTATCTGCCGGTAAAATTACCAAATAATAATTTTGTCTTTTTTCATCTCTTAGAAAAAGATTTTTGGTGTCAGCCGCATCAATGTCGCGCATATATTTATCCGCTTGCTCTGTTGTATAAACAGGAGGATGTTCGTGCTTTTCGTAAGAAATATTTAGCTCCTTTAATTTTTCGTAAACTTCTTCCATTTATAGTTTCTTTTGTTTTATATCTATTTTAAAAGTCATAAATAATATTTCTACATATCTAAGTATTCTTGAGATTCTTCTAACTCATTCTCCTCTAAAATCTCTTCTTTCTCTTCTATGGTAATATCTATTGGATCACCTTCTGTTTGAAAAAAGAAATAAGCTATCATAATAAAAACAAGAATAGCAACAATTAAAATAATTATTTTCTTCATATTTTTCACTATTAATATCCCTTTAATAATCTTTTAAAGTTACAAATTCTAAAAATTCTAATTTTTTTCTTCAAGAGAAACTTTTTCTATAACAACATCTTCAAGTGGTTTATCAAAATCATCCTTCTCTACTAAAGATATTTCATCGGCAACATCTTGCCCTCTTACAACTTTACCAAAAATAGTATAGTCGGGGGGAAGCGGATAATCGGAAACCATGATAAAAAACTGGCTTCCTTGAGTGTTTGGTCCTGCATTTGCCATCGCCACAATGCCTTTTTTATATCCATCTTGATAGACTTCACTGGAAGGATCTATCTCGTCATCAAACTTATATCCGGGCCCTCCCCTTCCCGTACCCTCAGGACAACCTCCCTGAATCATAAAGCCCTCAATAACCCTATGGAAGATTAACTTATCATAAAAACCTTTCTTGGTTAATTCAACAAAATTATTTACTGTATTTGGCGCTATATCAGAAAAAGTTTCAAAAACAATATCCCCCTTATTAGTACTTAAAGTTATTTCATAGTTCATAGTATTTTCTTTACTTAATAATTCTTCATTTATTACTTCGTTATCTACAATTTCTCCTCTGAAAATATTATTAAAAAACAAAACCAATAAAACCAAAACCAAAAAACCCACTATAATAAAAATGTTTTTATTCATATTCTTTTAATACTCAACTTTTAAAAATAAGTTAATAAAGTGGAAATGCCATATAGTAATCCGCACAAGAATTATAAGAGGCAAAAAAATCCGAAATAAATTCAGGATCACACCTATTCATAAAATGCCCATAAAGAGTTATAGGCTCAGATGCTACAAATAAAGCACACTCATCTTCCATTGCATCCCAATGAGAGCCGGATGCAAGCATTATTGCATAGTCCTCCTTAATATCAATAGACCACACATCAATATCGAGTAAACGAAAGTCTTTTTGATGCAAATCCAATATTTCTAGCATTTGCTTTTCTGCGTCATCTTGAAGATTGGTTTTGTTATAAGCAATTGGTTTCTCTGCTCCAAGTGCCTCTTTGTGCGTTTTTCTCGGAAGAATGCTAATTGATGCTGTCTCTTTAAAAGCATCAACACCTATATAATTATCCGTTAAATAATTTGTTACTAAAGGCTTACACTGGCCCCGAAAATCCTCTTTGCCGTGCAAAACAACAACATAACTATAAAGCATCTCTCTATTTTCATTTACTGGATTAACAATATTAATTTCCTTTATCTCTTTTTCTACCAAGGGCACCCTCTCTAAACCAACAAATCGTTTTGTGGTTTCTTTTGCATCATTAAAAGTAATATAAACACCACCAAGAGCTTCTTCATCTGTAGTTTTTTTACTTTCAAGTTTATCTATTCTTCCCTTTATGCCTTCAATCATTGCATAAATCTCTCCTATCATTTCTCCAATTCTATCTCTTTCTCCTGGATCAGAGATTTCATACGAACTTTTAAACTCAACCACTTCTTCAAGCATTTCTTCAACCCTTTCAACTCTTTCATGAAGCCCTTTAATATCACCACTCACAAAAAATGGAAAAACAAGAAAAAACGAAAAAGAAATTAACAAAAATATATTTTTTCTTTTTAGGATAGACATATAAAAAATTATTTAATTAATATTCTTCTACTATAATTTAATTACATTGACTTGTAAATTATTTATTCAATTTTATGAGCTTTATTTTGCTCCAATTCTTATAAACCAAAATATTTTTCCCTAATAATCCAATACTATTATCTTCTTTTTTTTCTCATTAAGCTCACCAACATCATGTGGATGACTTTTCTTAAACTCTTGAAAGCTGTACGTTTTGTCAGCTTTTAAATGAACTACTCCGTTTTTAGGCAATTTGTCAATATGTGTAAAGACATTAACCGGCTTTCCTTCTTTCATTATTATATGAACACACCCCTTTATTTTTTTAGACATATTTTATATTTTTATTTTTTTTGTTTTTCTAAAAAACGACGGATTTTCTTTTTTGCTAGTGTTGTTTTTACATAATTTAACCAATTACTAGAAGGGGTAGCGGATGGTGAGGTTATAATCTCTACTATATTTCCATTTTTTAACTTTGCGCTAAGGGAAGATTTTTCGCCATCGATTTCTACCGCTTTTAATTGATCACCTAAATCCGAATGAACATAATAAGCAAAATCAATAGGACTAGAATCAATTGGTAAATTGACAATGTCACCCTTTGGAGTAAAAACCAAAATTCTGTAATTAAAAAAATCCTTACTTAAATTATTAAAAAATTCGTTTGTATTCTTCATATCCTTTTGATTGCTCACCATCTCTTCAAACCAACCAGGAATTTTTTTAGATGATTGGTATTTTTTTGATTTTTTCTTGCCTGCAAAACCAAAAACCTGACTACGAAGATTAGAGAAGGCCGAGCTATCATCCTGCAAGGAAAAATTATAAGCCACTCCCAAGTCAGCACGGCGACTCATTTCTTCGGTCATCATCTGAACTTCGATAACTTCTCCCTTCCCCGTAAAAATAGATGTATGAAGCGCCTGATAGCCGTTTGGCTTAGGGAAAGAAATAAAATCTTTTATATTTTTCGGTAGTGGTCGAAACTTAGAGTGAATTATACCCATTGCTTGATAACAAGAAGAAGAATCCTCAACTATAACTCTAATGGGCGTCAAATCATAAATAAGTTCCGGATCTATATTTTTTATACGCTTAATTTTTTTGAACAAGCTATAAATACCTTTTTTCCTTACCTCTGCTCTAAGTTTTATCTTATTTTTCTTTAATTCTTTTTTTATGATTTTTAAGGTATCTTTTACACTTTCTTCTGTTTCTTTTACTCTTTTTTCTCTAAAATCTGCTACTTTTTTATATTCTTTAGGATATAGGTTTAAAAAAGCTAAATCTTCTATCTCAATTCTCAAAGAATCCATTCCCAGACGCTGAGCTATTGGGGCATATATTTCTAAAGATTCAATCGCCTTTCTTTTCTGTCTTTCTTTATTATGATACTCAAGAGTTTCTAAGTTATGAAGTCGGTCAAAAAGCTTTATTATTATAACCCTAATATCACGAGCAGCAGCAATAAAAAGATTTCTTAAATTTCCGGCTTGTTGTCTTTTTTTTGCATATTTAAGCCCTCCTACTTTCGTTACTCCCCTAACCAAATCCGCCACCTCCTTTCCAAAATTTTCTTTTAACTCTTTGTGGGTTGTTTGTGTATCTTCAAGGGTATCATGTAAGAGTCCTGCAGCAATTGTACTTTTATCTAATCCGGAACCTGCAAGAAGATAGGCAACAAGAGCGGGATGACTTAAGTAAGGCTCTCCGGAAAGTCGTTTTTGATTGCCGTGTACTTTTTTGGCAAAATTCCAAGAATCTTTTATTAATTGATCACCAAAAGGCGAGCGGTTTTGAGAAACCTTTAAAATATCTTTTACTGTAATATTTAAACGAGTCATAAATATTATTAATTACCCAATGCCTCTTTCTTCTTGTATCGTTAAAAGATCATTTATTACCTTATGCCAACTAAATTTTTCCCTCAAAGAAATACCGTTTCGACTAATTTGATGATAATAATTCGAATCCTTCCAAAGTTTAATAATCTCATTACAATAATCTTTAGTATTACGGTTTGCGATACATCCGGTAACCCCGTGCTCTATAAATTCTAAAAAAGCCGGGACGTCTTTGCATACCACTGTAGGTAACCCGCTCACCATACTCTCAAGAGGAGATTTTCCAAAAGTTTCTGCAGTTGAAGGGTAAACAGCTACATCACTAGAATTCATAATAGAAACCATTTTTCTTTCAGGAACTACTCCATAAATTATAAATTCTTTTTCCAAATTATTAAAGTCTATGCTCTTTAAGAACTTTTTCAAATAATCGTTATACGAAGGATTATGGCTTTTTCCGTTATTCCCTGTAAGGTGAACCTTAACATTAAAACCTTTTTTTATTAAGTACTTCACAACAGGAATTAAAAATAAGTGGTCTTTTTGCTGTCTAATTCCATTAGCGGAAAACAAATTTATCTCTTTTTTGTCACTAATTTTAAAACGCTCTTTAATCGGAAACCGGCTCTCATTAAACCCACGATGAACTTTAAAAAATTTTTCTTTATCTATTTTAAATTTTAAAGCTATTGCATCAATTTCATCATCGGAAGGACTCGTAATATGTTTGGCCTTGCATAAAGTTTCCTTTTCATGGTCAACATATTTTTTTGGCACCTTAGAAAAAAGACTATAATGAGTGCTGGTCATCATGGGAAAAAATAATGTTTTTTCAAGAGGAAGTAAGTTTTGAGAAACCAAAGAAAAGGCATTAGCTAAATGCAAAACATAAATTAAATCATATTCAAACAAAGAATTATTTTTAAAAAATTTAGCTATTTCCTTTCCTCGTTCAATTCTTCTTAAGAAATAATCAGAATCCTTTTTAATCGGTAAACTTTTCTCCTTTAAGAGGATATGATGAAAGCTTGGATTATCTTTATTTTTTCCCCTTTCCAATTGTTTTTTTACTTTTTCTTCTTTAAATGAAGCAGCTGTTACTCCCAGTGGAGTAAAAATATCTACCTTATTTTTTCTATTCATTAATTCATTTGATAGATATTTTAAAAAAACGGATCCCCCATCAGTATCGTCCGCCACCCTTGGATCTCGACCGGAAATAATAGCAATTTTTTTCTCTTTATTTTTTTTCATTTTTTAATTTAGTTAAAAGATAATATTTCTTTAATAATATTTCCCAAGAAAAATTTTTTGCTATTTTTCTTCCCTGCAATCCCATTTCTTTACGCCTTGATTTGTTTGATATCAGAGACTCCATCTCTTTTTTTAAAGAATAAATATTTCTAGCGGGTACCAAGACTCCAGATTTTTTATTTTTAACAACATCAGAAACTCCTCCAACATTTGTAGCAATTACCGGCAAAGCAGATGACATTGCTTCATAAAAACTCCTCCCCATTGTTTCGGTGTGGATATAAGACCCTCCAAGAACAAAATTACGTGTCAATATCGGAGCATGGCAATAAATATCCGATAACTGATAATAATAATGCATTAAACCTATAGGCACTTCTCCGGTCATTGTAATAATATCTTCAAGTCGTAACCTTTTTATTAAGCGCATTAATTTTTCTTTTTCCGGACCATCGCCAATTAGAAGATAGTGAATGGAACTCTTTTTATTGCTTTGAGAAATTGCTTTAATCACATAATCTATTCCTTTGAAGCGAACCAGTCGACAACTGCTTAAAATAATAATTTTGTTTTCAGGGAGTCCAAATTTTTTTCTTAGTCTCACTTTTTCTTGATTTAAAACCGGCTTAAATCTTTCTGTATCTACACCACCTTTAATAATTGCCATTTTATTTTTACTCAAACCAAAACCACAAAATTTTCGGTAAGAATATCTGCTATTAACAATAAGAAGATCAGCTGATTTATTTATAGTATTTACTATAAATCTTCTTCTTTTTTTCAATATTTTTCCTTTATCTTCTATCTGAGCTTGAGCAATGTCGTTTCCTCCACTTCTTAACAAAAAGATTATTTTGGGAAATTTCTTTTTTAATTCCGGAATTACTCTTATCCAATAAAGACTATTAAAAAACAAAATATCTCCATCTTTAAGTTTTAATTCCTTAATAGCCTTAAAGATAAAGCTAGGTTGAAAAGTGGCTTTTGGGGGTAAAACTATTGTTTTATCAATATAGTTAAAATTTTTCTTATTTGATGAAAAACCAATAATGCCACAAAGCTGCAATCTTTTTTTTCGTTTCAAAATTTTATATAACTCATAAGCATGAGCCTCCATTCCTCCCGCTGCAAGAGGATGATAATCAACTATCAGAACTATTTTTTGTTTTTTCTTTATATTGCTCACATTTTTTTATGACATAAGTAAATGCCGGCGCCTCAAAAAACCGGCCCCAATGCGACCGGTGTATTCTGAAAAATTTATTTTTTTCTTTTTAAGCGATTATTAACTTTTATAACACTTTCCAATAAAAAAAGTCTTTTCTTGAAAGAATGTTTCACCCATCGCAGAAAACCTTCTGTGTCTTTGGGCAAGCAAGATCCACCAAAAGGACCCTTATTTTTTATGCCGTATTCCGGATTCCAAAAAGATTCCGCACTTTCAGTTACCGCTCTAAATATTTTTTCGGTATCAAGATTCATTTTTTCACACACTTCTCTTTGCTCATTAAAAAAAGAAATCTTGCAAGCATTATATAGGTTATGAATATATTTGTGCATTTCCGCCTCCACCGTACTAAAATAATAAATATTTGCAGAAAAGTTTTTATAAAATAAACCTAATCTTTTTGCTGCTTTTCTGTCTTCCGAGCCAATAATAATTACTCTAGAATTTAAAAAATCCTCTTTTCCAAAACGCTCTCGCATATACTCCGGGTTTGAGCAAACGCCAAAATCTTTTCCTGCCTTTTTTGTAGAAAATTTCTCAAGCAAAGGAGTTACAAAATTCTTTGTGGTAAGAGGAGGAACAGTGCTTCTTACAGCAACAATCACATACTTATCTGTCATTTTTAAATAAGAGCTAATATCCTTTACGACTCTTTCTAGCTTTTTCACTTGTGGTCCCCTTCTTTTTGTCGGCACCTGAATGGTAATAAAAAAAATATCGGGCGCTCTATCTTTAAGTTTACTTATATGTATTGAATCAAACCCTTCATCTCTAAGCTTCTTTACAACTTTATTATTAATATCGACAAAAACAACACGAAAACCTTTTTCAAGAAAACCCTTTCCGGTTGCTTGTCCAACCATGCCGCTTCCCAAAATAGCTATTTCTTTTTCTTTCTTCATTGATTGTTTTTTAATTTATATATAAAAATCACCCCAAGTGAGAGTGATCATTAAGTGCTCGAACCAAATAGGTTCCTTTTTTATTTTTTTCACAAAAAGTAATTCCTGTATTATCAAACTTAAACAAATTCGAAAATCTATAAAACGCCCTCGGATCAATTTCTTTTTCCATCATTAAAAATATTATCATTCTTATTGGCCCACCGTGAGATACTACTAAAATATTTTCTTTTTTTGTTTTCGCTATAATACTAAAAAAGCTTTTAACTCTTTCTTTATATTCAATAAAATTTTCTTCATCAGAGTAATGCCATAAAGGATCTTTTTCATGAAAATCCCTAAGTTTTTCTATATTGACAACCTCTGTGCTATCTTTTCTTTTTCCTGCAAAATGAGAAGGTGCTCTTCTTTCTTTTAGGCAATCTAAATAAAGAATATCCTTTTTGAGCGATTTATTTATAATCTTTGCCGTTTGCTTTGCCCTTTTCATAGGGCTTGAGTAAATTAAATCAATATTAATTTTAGAAAATCGCCTTGCTAATGCCTTAGATTGTGCTATTCCTGTGCCGGAAAGCTCTGTATCCTCACCTTGAGATATATTTAAAGCATTATATTCCGTTTCTCCATGCCTTACAAAATATAAATTCATAAATAGGATTAATATTTCAAAAAAACCTTTCCGATACTATAACAACATTTTTAGCTCTTGTCAAGGATTACTTTTTTAGGGAGAAGATAAGTAAGATCTTAGCCACTCAATAAAATCTTTTAACGCTAAGTCACTCCTTTGAAGAAAAATATTATTACTTTTAACTTCTTCAGCTATTGATTTTTTAGATGGTGAAAGTGAAATTACAGCATCTGATGGATTTTTAAAGCTTCCCCTATAAGGAGTTTTTAATAAAATTCCAGAATATTCTTTGGTAAATGTTTTTACCGTATCACTGTCAACATATACAATAGTATCTTTTAAGATAACTGCTCTATCCTTTTTGTTCTTCATTAAATTAATAAAGTCTTCGGGGGTAAACCATTGATTAATATATTTCATATAAGGACCCGGAAATCCTTTAAGTGCCTTAATTGACCAAGAAGCATCATTAATAAATAGTGGCTTTCCAAGTATTTCCCATGCTTGTTTTGCTTTGTTTTTTGCTACCATCAAAGAGTCAATGTCTTGCGTTTCATCTATTTTTAGTTCTTTTTGAATTACGGTAAATTTTTCTTTTTCAAAAAGAATTTTTGCATCATCAAATTTACCTTTGTTTCCGGTTATATAGTGCACTTTCATAAATAAAATTTTTATTTCTTTAAGAGTCTTTTGTTTTTTCTTTTTTTAGTTGAGCTATCCACTTTTTTTTAATTGCTTCTTCCATATCAATTTCTAAGATATAAGAAACTACAATTAACATCCCCAAAATATCCGCTATTTCTTTAGCAAGCTCCTCTTTTGATTCTTTCTTGCTTACATACTTTTCTTTCCTGCACTTTTTTCTATGTATTAAAACACTTTGAGCCAATTCTCCAACTTCTTCGTATAACTTAAGAAGAGCAAAATCTTCATCAAGCTCAATATCACAATCTCGACAATATCTTTTGGCATTTTTTATAACTTTCTCCTCCAATTCTTTAAAATCCATATTCAAAATTAATAAATATCTTACATTATTTCCAAGTTATACGATACTCGTGATAATCATCTCCTTTGTGCATACATTTTGTTTCTTCAACATTAACATCTTTTCCTTTTAAAATAAGTTTTGCTCCTGCCGTAAGATATCCTTTATGCTGAATGCAAATTAGAGGGTGTGTTTTATATCCTTTTTTCCTTACTATTCCATGCTTATCTTCTTCACTACAATAAACAGCCTCCATCTCCCCAAAATCATAATAATTTCTCCAGTATCTTGGAATCGCATTAATAGCCATCTTAAGAGAAACTAAATATCGCAAAATAGTTTTTGTCAAAAAAGATGTTTTAAAAGCAAATCTTCCTAAATCAAAAACATCCCTCTCTGTCCAGTTAAAAATATCTTTCGCCACTGCAACACAAAGAGAATTAATTCCCTCATTTACCCAATCTGTCGAGTTTACCTCTTCAAGTTTTATTGAAACACCAAGCTCCTCCATTTTTTCCTCCAATCTTTTTACTCCTTCTTCTCCCTCTTTTTGCTTAATAAACTCTACTCTGGTACGAAAAGCTTCTCCTTTTACTCTGCCGGAAAAATTTTTCAATTCATCCGCAACTTCTTGTAGTGATTTTTCTTTTTCCATAAACCGTTAATTAATAAATTTATTACGTTTTAATAAGACAATAATCATCTATTCGTGGAAACAACGAACATGGTATTCATTTCCTTTATATCCACCATTAATAAATCCATCATCAAATAAAATATGCCAGGCCGAGCTATGATCTTGCTCTGTAATCGTCCAGTATTGGAGAAAAGTGCCATCTTTATCCCATTCAAAAGAAAGACATGAACTTTGTCCAGATCCACCCCCTAAATGACCGGTATAAGGCTCCCAGCCACAAGCCGAGGATCCAAAATCATTTCTTAGATCATCCCATTCCGGTAATTTCCAGTTTGTTTTCCCCGCATAACTAATGCTATTACAATAAGAAACAGCATCACTCCACTGCATCTTATAATCTACTGTAGTAGACCACAAGTTTCCATTATTATCACAAAAAACAGTATCACCATCTATTGTTCCGTCCGTGCCATAATGATCAGAGGTTGTACAAAATCCCGAAGATTTAACTACACGGTTAGGGACTATTCTCCATTCACTTTCACTAGCAGAGCATTTCGATTTTACTCTAATAGAAACAAGATCACCTTCATTAGAAAAAAGAGTTTTTGGAATAGTAAAATTTACAGTATTTCCAGATGGCTGAGATACAAAGCCAAGGCTTTCCCACGGATCGCTGTACCAGTCACTGTTAATTTGATACTCGACATCATATCCATTAACCGCATTTTCAACTTTTGGCCAACTTGCATTGTAGTCTTCTCCTTTAATCGGATTACTAAAATTTACCGGTGATGGAGTATTGCACTCTAGATCAACCCCCTGCACTGTTCTTGTGGTAGAGTATCTCCAGCTACTAACCAAATCATCACCGCATCTTGATTTTACTCTAAGTCGAATAGTATTACCAGCACTACCAAACTGAGTAAATCCAATGGTTGTTTTAACAGTTCCCGGGGTATTGCGCTGAGAAACACCCAAGCTGGCACTCTCCCAATCTCCTCCATTTATTTGATATTCTACCGCATAACCGTTATTTGCATCATCTACTCTTTCCCAGCTTGCAATTTCGTTAACTCCTTCTGTTGGATTATCGAAAGTTATTGTTCCCGGCCTAATGCACGAAAAAGGCTCAGAATCCGAATCTTCTTTCTCATCTTCTTTATCTAAATCATCTATTTTTTCTTCTATGCCTTCTATTCTTTCTAAAACATCTTCTAGGGCATCCAATAAATCTACATAATAAGCAATTTCCTCTAAAATACTGTTTAGCTTTGCTCTTGAGTGACTCCCAACAAAACCATTAGGAGAATCCATTCCTACAGGATCAAGAACCTCATCTTTGTACTTTTCTTGAAATCTTTTTACAGCATCTTTAGTTGCAGGTCCAAAGTAATCGGTTTCGTTTCCCGGAGATCCGTATCCTGTCTGTGCTACTCTTGTATCAGAGTCAAAATTTAAAACTATTTGGAGATTTCTTACATCATCATCTTTCATCCCCAAGTATAGGTTTTTTTGAAAAGCAAAATCTTTTGGAGCTTCTAAAGGAACATGATCCTCAATAACTTCTATTAGATTATTGACTGTCTTTTCAATTTTATTTAATCTTTCTCTTAAATCTTCAGTTTCTCCATAGGTAGATAAAGCTGAAAAAGTAAAGAGAAAAAAAGTGATTGATAAAACAAAAACAAATTTTTTTAAAATACTCATATTTAATTTAATAATATTAATAATCTTCTTTAAGACCTTTTTTTGTTTCTATAATATTTAAAATAAAAATATTTAATTATTCAAAAATCAAATACTCTCTACTGTCTTCGTTCCATTTATAGATATTTTTAACTGACTTTTTCTCCACTTCCCACTCTTCTGTATCGGGATTAAATCTTTCTTCCTTTTCTTCTCCTTTTTGTACAATATCAATTTCTCCATCTCCATCAAAATCCTCAAAAGTAATAGTATATTTATTTTCAATGTTGTAAGAAGAATGTTCATCTGCAGAAACATGAGCTTCAAAAAATTCTAAACTACCTCTCCATGTTTTTTTCATTTCTTCATTAAAAAAAGTATACAAACTTCTTGTCCTAAAGCCTATTCCTGTGCCTGCGCTGCCAATATTGGAAGAAAAAACAATAGATTTACGATTGCTCGGAAAATCAACTACATTTACAAATCCAATCTCATAATACATCTCTTTTTCTTGTTTAATGATATATTCATCATTCTCCTTTTCTATAATTCTTACTTTTGATATGGAGGGGTAAGAAGTAATTACAACAACCTCTTCTTTTCCGTTCTTGCTAAAATCTTCTCTAATTATTACAAAATTTTGCGGATCAACAGCAAAATCATCTTCCGTTGTTAAGAATTGTTTAATTTTATTATTTTCTTCTAAATTTAAAAAAATAAAAGTAGAAATTATTTCATCACAAATATCATGTGATCCGGAGCAAGACAAAACATATTCGTGCTTTCTATTGCAGAAATTAGGATTTCTGGCATAAACTTCTACAACTTCTTCTTTTTCTAAAGCTTCAGTCATTTCATCTATTGTATTTACAATATAATTAACTTTAAATGATTGATCTATTCCATCAAAAAAATTCTCTTCCAAGTTAACACTCTCGTAGCGTAAAATATCTGTCCCCTCGATAACTTGATCTGGTCTTTGGAAGCGGCTCAATCTCATGGGATACCCTAAATCATCAATACCAATATATAAGCTCAAAGAAACATCACCCTCAATATTAATTAAAAATCCATGATCATCTTCTTTTTCTAATGTATATTCTTTAGGATATTTTATTTCAAACTCATAATCTTCGTTTCTATAAACATTCCAGCTTGCAGGGTCATCTTTCTTATCAAAATCTTCTTTAATGCTTTTCTTTGCCCCCCCTAGTTCATTTTCTTGAGCAAAAAGCAAAACAATTACTCCCGCAAATAAAGCAAAAAACAAAATTATTAAAACCCCCGATATTGTTGATATTTGTTTTTCCATAATTTAATTAATTAGCTCTCATTATTAAAAGATACCACAAATTTGAAAATAAAAAATCTTCTTACAAAAAACCGGGAAAATTATTCCCGGAAAAATTAAAAAACATTTTTCATAATTAATTTTATTTATTTTTAGCAGACAGCCCCATAATTGCTCCCACCAGCAAAACTATCGGAGCAAAAGCAGCAGAAGATGCAAACAGTGCAACCAATGCAAAAATCAAAATACCAATATAGTAATAACTTTTCTCTCTTGCAAAATAGATAAAAGCGCCCAAAAATATCGCCATAAAAATACCAATTACAGCCATAACCGTTATCATGTCACCTATGGATTCAACATCAACTATATCAACTATTTCTGCCCTGTTAAGAAAAAATTCACTAAAAAATAAATCAAAAAGAGACTCTAAGAGGAGACCAATCGCTGCAACCACAGTTATTATAAAGGGTGTCTTGTTTTTCTTATTAACGTTTTTATCATTGTTATTTTCACAATCATGTTTTTCGTCTTCTTTTAGCTTTTCTCCACATTTTTGGCAAAACATATTTCAAAAATATTAATTTTGTAATTAATCAAGCTTATTGATTTTAAGCTTTTTTGTCAATTTCAAACTTCCTCTTTTTTTCTTATAATCTCACTTTATCATAAAAAGAAAAATCCGGGAATATTTCCCGGATATATTAATTATTATTTTTTTATTTAAAAGAACTTTTTTATGGTATAATTTTTTTTACTACAATTTTTCCCTCTTTTTGTAGTTCTTCTAAAACAAGATCTACCTCCTCCCTTAACAGAACTTGCAATAAGGCTCCCCTGAGCACAGTGTCATAAGGTGGCTCTAGGTAGTTAATTAATTTTGTCCCTCCTAAATAAAGAAGCTCTTTGTTATAACACACACTTCCTTCCTCTTCTAAAAAAACTCCTTCATCTTTTACCTCAAATCCTTTCAAATTGAGAAATCCTTGAATTTTTTCAGCAAAACTCAATTTTTTCCACCTCTTTTCTGACTTTTACTCCAGCACTCCTTAATACATTTTCGAGTTCAATTGTAGTAACATCCACAGCAAAACAAAAAGATGGAGAAGAAAATTTTTCAGAATAATCAAGAGATGTTGGTTTGTATAATCTTTTTTTAGGAGAATTTGAGCTATTGTCAAACATAATTGGCCCCCCTATGCACGATATCGGAAGTACATCAATAAGAGAGTTGTATTTTGTTGTAAGCCAAGAATGCCTATAAGCTCCGGCAAAAACGCCATCTATGGCGGTTACCGGAAATATCTTAGAGAGAGCATGCGAAAGAATATGAGAAGAGAAAGCAATTTCTTGCCCACTCTTATCTTTTCCCAAATTAGGTTCTTTCACTCTCTCTACGGCAAATCTTATCAGCAAAAACAACTCCTCCTCTTTCTTTGAAAAACAGTTTTTGTAATAAAACTTCATCTCTAAACATCTCCTTTTAAAAAATTTTAAGGTACACTACCTTCACCTTGTTTATTTTATACCACAATATTTTATAAAAATCAAATATTTTATTCCCTTTCTCTTCCTTAAGGAATTGTGCTTATTAATATTAAAAAATTTTTCTGTTCTTTTATCATTTGACAACTTTTGATAAATAATTTTAAATAAAGAAAGAGCACATTATAAAAAAGGAGGTTGATCAAATTGGGTAACATCATCAATTTTCCAAAAAAGATAAAAGAAGATAACTTTGAAGAAACTCTTTCTAAGATGATGAAAGATGCTCGCTCAATGGAAGAAAGGACAAAAATTAAAGAAACTATTCATCTTTCTGACCTAGAAGAATTAGAAAAAATAGTCCGAACAAGTATTTTCGATGTTCTTGTGAAAGAAAATTGTCAGAACTCAGATTATTTTAATTGCGGAAAATATATTTCAGCACTCATAAAAAAAACTGTAAAACAGCCACCGGAAAGTTTTTATGTTATTGATTATCTTGATAAGATAAAGACAGAAGAAGAGTTCCATAATTGGCAAAAAGCCGCTGACATGTGTTTTCTGCTCTGCTCGATATTTGAAGAAAGATGTAATCACGGAATGATGACCTACGACAGCTATTTATTGATTGGGAAAAGTCTTTATTCTACATTCTACAGTAAAAGTAAAATAAAGATCGGCTACTTAATGAGCAGCAACTACAAAGAAATGGTAGAAGTTACCCAGCAAGCAGTAAAAACCCTCTCTTAACGAGAGGGTTTCATCTTTTTGTGCAAAAAAAAGTTTTTTAAAATTTATCTTCTTTTCTCATACTCATCAATTGTCTCTACCCCAAATTTAGCTATATCTATCTTTTCTTCTTCAAGCTCAAGCTTTAAAGAATAAATAAGCTCATATTCCGGTTTTGATATAGTTTTGACATCTTCTTTTTCTGCAGGAACATAACCCCCATCCCAAGCAAAAAATCCTTCTAAATCTTCAATTCTCTCAGGCTCCACAATTCCTATTTTCTCCTCTTCCTTATAGAGTGCAAATTCTTTTTCCTGCGCTTCAAATCCAGGAATTGCAAAATAATAAGAGCCGTAATAAGTGTCGGTTTCAGAAGAATATCCGGGAATTAATATTATACTTTTATTCCAATGTGCAACCGGATCTTCCTCAAGAGATAAATATTCTTTCAAAATAAAGTTACGCATAAGAGCATGTTTTCCGGGATACTCTATTTCTTCAAATCTTCTAATTGTTTCTCTTTCTTTTACGTCGCTCACCTCTTTTACCGGACTAATTACTACTCCAGAATAATGTTTCAAGGGATAATTGCCTCCATCGGGATAGCATCCATCTAAATAAGAATTGAAAACATAATGAGTATTATCTTCCAACGAAATTATTGAAAAAATAGTCGAAGAAAAAGTACACGTTCCTCCCCAATTACTAATCTTATAATAAACAATATCTTCCCCATCTACCTCAATTACATCTACATCCAACATCCTTGCTTGTTCTTTATAAATCTTTTCTCCTTCATTGTTAAAAAGAAGAAATGAATCAAAACGATCAGGATGGCTGGGACATTCAATTAAAAATCCTTTTTTTTGGCCATTGCTGTAAACAATACTTTGTACACGAGGCTCTACTTTTTCTTCTTCCAAGTCCGTTACTGGCGAAGGGCAAAGTTCTTCTGCTTTCTTTATAATAGAGCTATCTACCTTCAAAAGAGATACCTTGCTCATTTCACACGTCGGACAACCCCCATGACTTCCTTTTTCTCCTTCCTTGCAACTGCTAAAAAAATAACCTTCCGGAGCCTCATAATAGTACTCCCCCTCACAAGTTGCTTCGGTCCAAAACGTTACTGATTTAATTGTTTCGTTAGAAATGTCATAAGAAACAATTTCCGTAGCATAAAATTTTTCTTTTAGCCTAGATAATCTTTCTTCTTTTTCTTCTTCGCTTTGATAACATTTATCGCCATCCCAATAAAAACCTCTTTCCTCACAATCCTCTTTGAATGTAATATCTTCTGGTTCTCGTGGAATTATTTTTCTTTCCATCTCAAAAAAATCAACCTCCCCTATTTTGTAAAAATAAAAAATAACTCCAATTGCCACACCGGCAAAAAATCCAATCAGTAATAAACCCCATACTGTTGATATTTGTTTTTTAAGCATATCTTTACTAGTTTATATTAAGATGAATAACTTAATTTATTGTAAAAAAATACCATACTTTGTTTATATTCTCAAATAAACAAATATTTTTTAAGCTTCGTCCTCTAATTTTTACTCAAATCCTATATTTTTAATCATTTCTTCAACCAAAAAAGCCTCAGCTTAAAAAAAGAGAGCGCCGTTTTATTAACAACGCTCTATAATAGCTAAATAATAGCCACTTAGGTGTGTTCTATTATTTCTCCGACAGAAAGGTTCTCATTTATTCGACGAATTCCCTCTGCCAAAAAAGAAGTCACCGAATGCTCATAAACAGCCCTATCTGGTAAAGAAAAAACGGATTTCACGGAATCGGTTAAATAAATCTTTTCTATACCTGAATTATCTAATGTATTTTTTGATTTCGGAGAAAAAACTCCGTGCGTAGCGCAAGCGATAATTTTTTTTGCACCACCTCTTGCTAGTGCTTCTGCATCTGCAACCATTGTCCCTCCCGTAGCAATAATATCATCCGCAAGCAGTGCTGTCTTTCCTTTTACATCTCCTATAACTGTTCTCACTATAATTTTCTTTTCACTCATTCTTCTTTTGTCTATTATTGCCAAAGGAACTTTGAGTTTATTTGCAAAAGGTCCGGCTCTTTGAATACTTCCGGCATCCGGAGCAACAACAACAAGATTTTTTAAGTCCTCTTGAAACCCGTCTTCAAAAGCAATATGTCCTGGAAAGTGATCTACGGGGATTTTAAAAAATCCTTGGATTTGTGGTGCGTGTAAATCTATAGTTAAAACACGACTCACACCAGCTGTCTCAATCAAATCTGCAACAAGCCGTGCGCTAACAGGAACCCTTCCTTTGTGTTTTCTGTCTTGCCTAGCATATCCAAAATAAGGAATTACCGCAGTCACTCTACGTGCCGAAGCTCTTTTTAGAGCATCGATCATCAGTAAAAGCTCCATCAAATTATCGTTAATTGGAGGAGAGGTTGATTGAATAATAAAAGTATCCTTTCCTCTAACGTTTTCTCCTATTTGAACTCTTGTTTCTCCATCGGGAAACTTTGAAATTACAGCCCTACCAGTGCTTATTTTCAAAAATTTACATATCTTCTGAAAAAGTTCTTTGCTGGCATTTCCTCCAAAAATAACCATATCTTTCATTTAAAACCCTCCTTTTAATTGATTTTTAACGAACACACCTTTTTTTTCTATTTTCTTTATACAATAAAATCAATTTAAATGCAAATTTGCTATACTTAAGCTACTTTCTTGGTGTTCGTTTTAAGTTAAGTAGTGTTGCTCTACCATAAAAAATCACCATCTTATAATGACCACTCCCGATCCTCCTTTTCCTCCTTGAATGTTGGAAGCACTGGAATCCGTTCCTCCTCCTCCGCCACCACCCGTATTCTCTATTCCTCCTTCAGCAGGAAATTCATCTGTATTCCATCCGGCTCCACCACCACCAATGCCACCAAATCCCCCACTTCCACCTTCCTGAGAAGAGGGACCACCCCCACCTCCTCCGGCAAAATACCCATCTTCTCCGAAATTTTCTCCGAAAATATCCCCATAATATTTCCCACTTCCTCCATCTCCTCCATCATCTCCCGCATATCCCTCAACCGACCCTCCTACTTCTCCGGCTCCACCACCGCCGGAGCATGCTCCTCCGGATGTTGTCGAGGGGGCATACCCTCCATCATTTCCATAGCCGTCACTCGGAAAATCCTGCTCAGGTTGAAGTCCCTTTCCTCCATCATTGCCATGTCTTGAACCTCCTCCGGATCCTCCGTCATTCCCTTGAGCATTTCCTCCGGCCCCTCCTCCTCCACCTAAAGCCACTATATCTTCAAAAAAGCTGTCTTCCCCCTCATCTCCGTGATTATTTCCTCCTACATCTCCCGGATCCCCCCCATCACCAACAAATATTGTAATGCTTTCTCCGGGAATAGTAGAATAATCTTCTCGAAACACCAATCCTCCAGATCCTCCGCCACCCGCACCGGAGGTGGAAAAAGATCCACTCGTTCCCCCACCACCCCCTCCGCCAACAACCAAAACATCTACTTTTTCTACACCCTCCGGGACAATCCACTCGTGTTCTCCAACATCCGTAAAAGCTTCTACGGTAAACTCTTTGGTAGTTACCT
>PWJI01000011.1 GCA_003560095.1 Candidatus Nealsoniibacteriota bacterium | reverse complement strand
CCCGCATAACCTCTGGCAACAAAAGTTGTTCCAATAGAAAGCATCATATCAAGTGGATTTACCGGGTCATAAAAGCTTCCTTCAGGCGTAGTGCTTCCCACAAACCCCTTAGGACTGGTTATCGTTGCCTGCTTTACGGTGAGTGCAAAGGCATGATTATCGTGAACAATAAGAGTAATATTGGAATTTCTTTTGGCAGCATGAATAAGATGAGCAATTCCTTCATTATATGCATCTCCGTCTCCTGCGCAACAAACCACATCAAGTTCTTCATTTCCTAATTTTACTCCAACAGCAGCGGGAATTCCTCTTCCGTGAAGAGAATAAAGACTATTAACATTCATATAGTCAGACATTTTTGCATGACAACCTATTCCCGTAACAAGAACAAATTTCCTTTTATCTCTTTTTTCTATTATTTCTTTTAATGCTCCCTGTATGCCAAAGTTTCCGCACCCCGGACACCACGTATTTTTTGTTGGTAAAATTGTTTCAGACATATTTTTATTAATTAATTTTAAGTTTCAAAATTAAATTTTATAATTTTTCTTCAATTTCTCTTCTTAGCTCTTCAACAAAAAACGGTCTTCCGTCATGCTTTAATATCTTTTCATCAACATTTATTCCGTTTTCCCTTAAAACTTTACTCATTTGTCCGGTTGAATTTTGTTCTACGGAAATAACTTTTTGTGAGCCCTCTAAGTTTTTTTTCAATTTTTCTTCGGGAAAGGGTTGAGCAACCATTATCTGAACAAGTTTCACATCTAAGTCTTTTGCCGCTTCCAATATTGCTCCCTTAGTCGATCCCCAAAAAACCAAAGCGGTAGATCCCTCTTTATGTACTTTTACCGTCTCCATATCTTTTAGTTCTTCTTTTAGCTTTTCATGCTTGCGAATTCTTTTTTTCTGCATAGCTGCAATTTCTTTCGCATCCTCGGTTGCAACTCCTTTTTTATCATTTTCGTAGCTTGTAGCCTTTACCACCTCTTCTCCTCCGGGAAAAAGCATTGGAGATATATCTTCCCCATCATATCTTTGATAATTTCCATCTTCCACTCCTTTAATAAAGTCTTCTTTTTTTACTTCTTCTTTTTTCTGAAACTCGTATGTGTTTTCTGAAACTTCTTTGTCAAGCAAAATAATTGAAGGCATTTGATATTTCCACGCAATATTTAGAGCTTTTCCCGACAAATAGTATGCTTCATCGGCATCTCCGGGCAAAACAACAAAACGAAGCATATCTCCATGACCGGAATTAAGAGTAAAAAGAAGGTCTCCTTGTGATTGATAAGTAGGAACACCGCTCGCAGGACCCATTCTTTGACTCATTGCAATAGCGAGAGGAATTTCTGCCTGAGAAGACATACTCACCCCCTCTGTCATAAGAGCGAACCCACCTCCCGAGGTTCCAACCATTGTTCTTCTTCCGGTATAAGAAGCTCCCATTGCCATATTTATAACCGCTATTTCACTTTCCGGCTGAAATGTTCTTATTCCATTAACATTGGAAAGAAAAGCCAATATACCGGTTGATGGTGTCATTGGGTAGGCGATATAAGTTTCAAGTCCTGCGTCAATAGCACCAAGAGCCACTGCTTCGTTTCCGGAAAAAAGAGGAAGTAACTCATCATCCGATTTTTCTATTTCTTTAGCTTTTTCCGTTTTCTCATAAGCAATTTTAGCAACTTCGATATTTTTATCTGTTTCGACAGGAAGTTCTTTTCTTAAAACCTTCTCTACGTCTTCCCATTTCATTCCCATGGCTTTGGAAAAAGAAGCGACAAGTGCCGTATTTTTCATTAAAGGAATGCCTCCCGCTTCATTTACAATATCACTTAAAGACACTTTAATTGTTTTTTGAGTGCAAAAATCACTCTCTTCCATGGAGCAATCATACATCAATACCCCGTCTTCTTTAAGTTTTTCTTTTTGTTTTAAAATAACATCTTTATTTAAGGCCAAAAGAAAATCCACCTTTTCGCTTATTGCATTTCTTTCTTGTGTGGATACGGATATATGAGAAAAGTTTTGGCCCCCCTTAATTACTGATTGATAATCTTCATGAATAAAAACTCTCAATCCGTGAGAGTTAAATAATTTGGCAATTAAAAGTCCTGCCTTTTTAGAGCCTTCTCCTGCCGCTCCTCCAATAATTACTTCTAAATTTTTCATAATTTTAATTGGTTATAATATTTACTTTTTTATTTTTAATCTTATTCCACTGTTACCGATTTAGCCAAATTACGAGGCTTGTCGGGGTCTTTTTTTAAAAAAACTGCAACATAATAAGCGAAAATTTGCAAAGGAATAACCGCTAAGACAGGTGAAAGTATTTTTACTTCCTTGGGAATAAAAATAGTATCCGAGGCAATTTTTTCTATTTCTTTATTTCCTTGAGTAGCTAAAGCAATCACTTTTCCTCCTCTTGCTTTTATTTCGTGTATTCCGGAAATCATTTTACCATAAACTCCGTCTGACAAACAAATGGCAAAAACGGGGAAATCTTTATCAATAAGTGCAAGAGGGCCGTGCTTAATCTCTCCTCCGGCATTTCCTTCGGCATGAATATAGGATATTTCTTTTAACTTTAAAGCACCTTCCATGGCAACAGGATAATTATATCTTCTGCCAAGATAAAGAAAATTGGGATAACTTTTGTACTTTTTCGCTAACTTGGAAACACCTTCCATGTTTTCAAGAATTTTTCCTATTAAAAACGGTAAAGATTTTATTTCTTTGGCAAACTTTTTGCCAGTATCAATATCCATATCTCTTTGTCTTCCCAAAAATAAGGTAAGAAGAGATAGAACAACAACTTGTGATGTAAATGCTTTAGTAGAGGCAACACCTATTTCCGGTCCGGCGTGATTATATATTCCTGCATCGGTTTCTCTGGCAATAGAAGAACCGACAGCATTAACTATTCCAAGAGAAAGACCGCCCTTATTTTTTACCTCCTTTAAAGCGGAAAGTGTATCAGCCGTTTCTCCGGACTGGGAAATGAAAAGAAAAGCTGTTTTTTTGTCTATTTTGGGCAAATAAAACTCAGAGCCCAAATCAACTTCCGTCGGTATTCCGGCATAATCTTCGAGCATATACTTTCCTATTAAACCGGCATAATAAGATGTTCCGCAAGAAATAATGCGTATTTTTTCTATTTTTCTTAATTTTTTTTCTACAGACTCTATCCCACCAAGCTTTGCCGTTCCCTCTTCTTCTATTAGTCTTCCTCTAAAAGAATTGGCAACGGATTCGGGCTGTTCTTTTATCTCTTTAAGCATAAAGTAAGGTTCTCCTCCTTTTTGAGCCTCTTCTGTGTCCCAATCTATCTTCGTTTCTTCTCTTTCTTTTAATTTGTTTTTAAGATTTTTAATGAAAAAATCTTCTCCTTTAATAACAGCCACATCACCGTCTTCCAAGAAAATCATCTTTTTTGAGTAAGAAACAATCGCCGCCGGATCGGAGGTTACAAATCCCCCTTCTTTATTTACCGAAATCGCCAAAGGACTAAACATTCTTCCGGCCACTATTTTACCCGGGTCTTGCAGTGCCACTGCCGCCAATGCGTATGTTCCTCTTACTTTACCGAGTGCTTTTATTACCGCCTCCTCCAAATTTCCTTGAAAGAAGTCTTCCATTAGGTGTGATAAAACTTCCGTGTCTGTTTGAGAAAGAAAATTATGTCCTTTCTTTTCAAGCTCTTCTTTTATTTCTTTATAATTTTCTATTATTCCGTTGTGAACAACAAAAATATTGTTTTTACAATCAGAGTGAGGATGAGCATTTTTTGTTGTGGGAGGGCCGTGCGTACTCCAACGAGAGTGTCCTATGCCAAAATTTCCTTTTATAGTTTCTTTTTTTGTTTTTTCTTCCAGCTTTTCAAGTTTTCCCGCCGCCTTTACGCACTTTGCTTTTTCTTTTAAAACAACCAGCCCACTTGAGTCATATCCGCGATACTCAACTTTTTTTAATCCCTCAAGTAAAAAGGGAAGTGCTTCTTTTTTTCCTATATAGCCTACTATTCCACACATAAAATCAAATAACAAAATTAATTAGTTTTCCGGGAACAAATATTTCTTTTTTAATTTCTTTCCCTTCAATCCATTTTTTTACCTTTTCACTCTTTAAAACCTCTTCTTTCACCTTTTCTTTATCTTCTCCTTGATTCACCGTTATTGTATCTCTAACCCTTCCGTTTATCTGAACAATTATTGAGAAACTCTCTTTCTTCATTTTTTCTTTGATTGACTCGGGCCAAGACTGTTTTAAAACAGAGGGCTTTTCTCCTACTTCTTCCCATATTTCTTCGGCAAAATGAGGAGCAAAAGGAGCAAGTAGTCTTATAAACACAAGAAAAAATTCTCTGGGAACTTCTTTTTCCTTGCGAAATTCGTTGTTTAGAATCATTAAGCTGCTTATTGCCGTGTTGAATTTAAATTCTTTAACGTCGCTTGTTACTTTTTCAATTGTTTCGTGTAAAATTCTCTCCAAGTTTTTGGAAGGAGAAACTTCTTTCACTTTTTGCGAATTCTCTTCTACTTTTTCAAGAAATCTTCTCATTCCGCTTACTCCCGTTTCACTCCAAGAAACCTTATCTTCAAAACCGCCCAAAAACATCTCATAAAGCCTTAAAACATCTGCTCCGTGCTCTTTTATCACCTGATCGGGAGAAATTACATTACCTTTTGATTTGGACATTTTCACTCCTCCTTCTCCCATAATAAGGCCTTGATTTTTTAATTTTTTAAAAGGTTCTTTCACGGAAACAACACCTATATCATATAAAAATTTATGCCAAAATCTCGCATAAAGAAGGTGCAAAACAGCATGCTCGGCTCCACCCACATAAAGATCAACCGGAAGCCATTTTTCAAAACTCTTTTTGTATTCTGAAAAAGGAAATTCCATATTTTCTTTTTCTCCCCTCATAATGAAAGAAAGATAATACCAGCAAGAACCTGCCCACTGAGGCATGGTATTCGTCTCTCTTTTGGCATCTTTTTTGCACTTTGGGCATTTCGTGTTAACAAAACTTTCAATTTTTGAAAGCGGTGATTCTCCTGTTCCCGTTGGCTCGTATTTTTCCGTCTCGGGAAGCTTTAAAGGAAGATCTTCTTCATTTAGGGGAACAATTTTGCAATTTTCACAATGCACCAAAGGAATTGGTTCTCCCCAATATCTTTGCCTTGAAAAAACCCAATCGCCAAGTTTGTAATTTACCGCTCTCTTTGCCCTTTTTTCTTTTTCCAGCAATTCCAATATCGCCTCTTTTCCTTTTTCCGATTTCATTCCGTTAAATTCTCCGGAATTTACCATTTCACCCTCTCCAATATAAGGAATTTCTCCTCCCTTTATTACTTCTCTAATTTCCAGATTATGTTTTTTGGCCATTTCATAGTCTCTGTCATCGTGTGCGGGAACAGACATAATACCCCCTTTTCCGTAAAATCCTAAAACATAATCGGCAATCCAAATGGGGATTTCTTCTTTATTTACCGGATTTATTGCCTTTAATCCTTTTATCTCTACTCCTGTCTTTTCTTTGGCAAGGTCCGTTCTCTCAAGTTCCGATTTTTTCTTTGTTTTTTCGCTATAATTTTTGATTTCTTCTAAATTTTCTATATTTACATCTTTAGATAGTATCTTTTTTACCAAATCGTGCTCAGGGGCAAGAACCAAAAACGTTGCCCCAAAAAGAGTATCCGGTCTTGTTGTAAAAACCTCTATATCGTAATTTATTTCTTTTACCTTAAAATTTATTTCCGCTCCTACCGATTTTCCAATCCAATTTCTTTGCATTTCTTTAATTGACTCGGGCCAATCAAGTTCTTCTAAGTCTTCAAGGAGCCTATCGGCATACTTTGTTATTCTTAAAACCCACTGCCTAATATCTTTTTTTTCTACCTGCGCATCGCATCTGTCACAAAGCCCGTTTACCACTTCTTCATTGGCAAGTCCCGTTTTACAACTCGGACACCAATTTATGGGCCTTGTATCTTCATAGGCCAGTCCTTTTTCAAAAAGCTTTATAAATATCCACTGCGTCCATTTGAAATACTCCGGGTCGGTTGTATTTATCTCCCTTTCCCAATCATAAGAAAAACCAATGGCCCTCAATTGCTTTTTAAAATTTTCTATATTCTTTTCTACCGTAATTTTAGGATGAATTCCTGTTTTTATGGCATAATTCTCCGCCGGTAAACCAAAAGCATCCCAACCCATGGGATGCAAAACTTCAAAACCTCTCATTCTTTGAAAATGTGAAAAAGTATCTGTTGCAACATATCCTCTCGGATGACCAACGTGTAAACCTTCTCCGGAAGGGTAAGGAAACATATCAAGACAATAAAATTTATCTTTTTCGCTATCGTGCTTAGTTTTAAAAGTACTGCTTTCTTCCCAGTACTTTTGCCATTTTTTATCTATTTTACTTGCATCGTAACTCATGTCTTTTATTCTATAAAAAAAAGGCCACTTTGTCCATCATTTGCATAATTATACAATGGTGAAAATCCCCATGTACACCCCCGGGGGTGTACATGGGAATGAAATACTCTTAAAATCAAGGAAATTGACTTTTTAACGTAAACGTAAAAATCTTCCAAATACAAATAACAATCGGAGGTTGAACCTCCGAAAGTTAGTCTTCGAAAGTTATGGAAAAGTTATGGGAATTAAGTGAAGGCTTTTTGCAATATTTACAAAAAGAGGTTTTGGGCATTTTTATTGGTGGTTTCTATAACCTCTTTTGCATCTATTTTTTTTATTCTGGTTATTTCTTTTGCAATATACTCTAAAAACAAAGGTTCATTACGCTTACATTTTACTTGAGGAGGAGAAAGAAAGGGGCAATCTGTTTCAATCACCATTTTTACCAAAGGAATCTCTTTGATTACTTTTTCCAAATTCATTTTGAAGACAACTCCATTTATCCCCAAATAAAAACCCAAGTCAATGTATTCTTTTGCCTGAGATATGCTTCCGGTAAAACAATGAACAACACCTTTAATATTTTGCTTTTCTTCTTTAATTAGATTAAAAAGTTCTTCTATAAGATCTTTGTGAGCTTTTCTGCAGTGCAAAACAACAGGCAAATCAAACTCTCTTGCTATTTTTATGTGTTTTCTGAAAACTTCTTTTTGCAGATTCTTTTCTTCTTCAAATTCTTCTTTTCTTTTCTCTGATATATATTTATAATCAAGACCTGTTTCTCCAATAGCTACCACTTTTTCTTCTTTTGCAAGTTTTCTATAGCTATCCAATGCAAAATCCTCTTCTCTTTCTATATAGAGAGGATGAAGCCCTACCGATGCATAAATTCCTTTTCTATAATTTTTAGCAATTTCTACAACTTTCTTGCTTTCTTTTAAGTCCGTCCCAATATTTATTATAAAAAAACCTTTCTCTAGGGATTTTTTAATAACTTCATCTCTATCCTTATTATAATCAGGAAAATTAAGATGCGCATGCGTATCAAAATATTTCATATTTTTAGGGAAAAGCTCACCGGGAAATGGTGAGCCTATTACTACTGAAAGTGTCTTCACTTTCTAAAGAAAGTGCCTTTTCTGCTTTTATGAGCCATTTTACGAGCTTTTTCTGGCCCTCTTTACTCTCAGGAAAACCTCCCCAAGGAAACCTCACACACTGCTTGCACATATTAACAATTATCCTTGGAGACATCATCTCGCTGTCAAAACTAGGAAGCCCTCTTATAAAAAACAATGAATAATTTTCAATGATGTTGCTAAGTCCTTTTTTCGTCCAATTTTTCCCAACTCGCACAATAAAAGGACTAGCACAAACACAATCGGGAATTTCTTCCTCTTCTAGCTTATAAGCAGCAAGAAAAAAACCCGACTGATTTTTGTCAAAAAAGAAAGCTATATCGCTCTCACGAGCAAATCCTCCCTTTTTGCAGGCAACCCTGTAGTTTTTCAGCTCTTCTTCCAATTCTTTAAGCTCTAAAACATCCTCAATATAAAAGCTTAACACTTTTTCCCCTCCTTTTTACTTTTTACCAAAACTTTTGTTATTATAGTAAAATTAACTCTTTTCGTCAATTATTTAGCTCTTCTATAATATAAAAATTCAATAAAAAAACACCGCAAAGAAAAATTCTTACGGTGTTTTTATAAATAATTTTTAAAAACTAGAATGTTTTGTTTCCTATATCTGTAGCTTCTGAACATTCAGTGCCATGACTACCTTCATTATCTATTTCTTGAACATTTACACGACCACCACTCCAATCAATATCATAATCACATGCTGCTAATGGATGAGTAACATCAGGAAGGTCTAAGTCTCCATACCCACAATTTCCTTCCGCTCCCTCTTCTTCCACCAAACAGTTGTAGGCCGCTGTAGCAATAGATTGCATCTGTGCCTCCACGGTTGATTCTCTTGCTTTTTCGAGCTGGTCTCCGGGAGAGATAGCAACAATAATTGCAGCGGCAAGAATAGCGATAATACCGATTACTATAAGAAGCTCTATGAGCGTGAAACCTTGTTTTTTATTAAGCATGTTATTAATTTTTTAATTATAACTTATTTT
>PWJI01000048.1 GCA_003560095.1 Candidatus Nealsoniibacteriota bacterium | reverse complement strand
TTTCTCTTTTAAGACCACCGGGTCCTGTAGCAGTAAGTCTTCTTTTGTGTTCAAGCTCTGCTAAAGGATTGGCACAATCCATAAACTGAGAAATTTGCGAAGAAGAGAAAAATCTTTGCACCGCAGCGGCAAAAGGTCTTGCATTTACAAGTTTTGCCGGATTTATTCCTGTTAAATCGGCAGTAGATATTTTGTCTTTAACGTTTCTTTCTATTCTTGTAAGCCCTAAACGAAGAGTATTTTCCAAAAGCTCTGTAAAGGGTCTTACTCTTCTATTTCCAAGATGATCAATTTCGTCTTCTCTTGCAGTGGGGTCGTTATTCATTCTTACAATCTCTCTTAAAACCGCTACAACATCTTCAGGGTAAAGTAGGCGGTCATCTATTCCTATTTCTTCTTTGCTTTTTATTTCGGGAAGCCTTTGCCACATTCTAAAGCGCCCCACATCGGAAAGATCGTATCTTTCAAAATTAAAGAAAGTGTTTTCTACAAGCTCTCTTGCTGTTTCCGGAGTAACAACGTCACCCGGTCTTATACGTTTATAAATTTCAACAAGAGCCATTTCTCTGTTTTTAGAAGAGTCACGATCAATTGTTTTTTTAATTAGTTTCTTTTCTCCTTTATCAATATCTTTAAAAAGATTTAAAAGCTCTTCGTCTGTTCCACCCTTCCAGTCGGGGTATTTCATTCCCGGAAGACCAATAGCACGAAGTAAAGTAGTTGCAGGAACCTTTCTTCTTCTGTCTATTTTTACACCAATAAGTCCGGAAGGTTCTGTTTGAAACTCAAGCCAGGTTCCTCTGTTGGGAATTATTTTTGCTCCAAAACATTTTTCTCCCCGAATCATTTGTGCGGTAAAAAATGCTCCGGGAGAGCGAATAAGCTGAGAAACAGCAACTCTCTCAACGCCGTTTATAATAAAAGTTCCTCTTTCGGTCATAAGAGGAAAATCGCACAAAAACACTTCTTGTTTTTTTGATTGTTTTGTTTTAAGATTGCGAAGCTCAACTTCAACTTTCAAGGGGGCTTCGTAAGATTCATTGTTTTCTTTTGCCTCTCTTCCGTTTTCGTATTTTGACTTTCCTATTTTATGCTTTAAAAAATAAAGCTCCCACTCTTTTCCGGTATAGTCACGGATTGGAGAAACTTCATAGAAAAGACTTTTTATTTTTTCGTTCCAAAATCTTTCCCAAGAATCCTTTTGAATATCCAGAAGGTAAGGAGGTGGCAAAGAAATCTTCTTTTTCCCGAAGTATTTTACTTTTTTCATATTCGGCTTAAGTTATAAGAAGTTATTATTTAATATTAATAGAAATGTTTTTCGAAAAAATTTCGAAAAACAAAACAAAAACGCCCCAATTTATAAATCAGGGACTTTTATATTTATTTAGTATAAAAAAGCGAGTCGAATCAAGGTTTTTATTTTACTGTAAAACAGACCAAAAAAAGGGTCTTTTTTGGACCTAACACGATAAGTAATTCAATTGTACTTAAAAAAAATATTTTGTCAAACTTTATAGTTATCTCTATTTCTAAACAAAATTCTCCTAACACTCAAAATAGATCAAAAACAATCAGAAAGAAAGTAGAAGAAACAATCGGAGACTAAGCCTCCTCTAAAAAATTACAAATTACAAAAACTGTCGGAAGAGACAATCGGAGGTTGAACCTCCGACAGTACTCTTTCTTAATATTAAGAGATTTTTGACGTAGAGTTTTTAGAGGAGTATAATTAAGCGGTTAAAGTAAAATATAAAATAATATAATAAATAATATGAAAAAAATAATATTTCCATTGATTATTTTAATAGCCGTATTTGGTATAATATTTATTTTTCAGGAAAACGAAGAATTGAAGGAAGAAGAAAAAGAAGTAAAAGTAATAACAAGCTTCTATCCACTTTTTGAGCTTGCAGAAAAAATAGGCGGAGAAAGAGTTGAAGCCTCTTACATTGTTCCTCCCGGAGCAGATCCCCACGAATTTGAACCCTCTTTGCGCGAAATAGCGGAAATTGAAAACGCAAATCTTTTTCTTTACAACGGTGCCGGACTTGAGCCTTGGAGTGAAAAAGTTGAAGAAAATTTACAAGGAAAAGACGTAAAAATAATTAATATGTCTTCTCTTTTTGATTTACTAAAAGGAGATGATCACCATCATGAACATGACGATGAAAAGCACCATCATCATAAGCATAACGACAATGATGATCATCATCACCATCATCATAAAGAGGACCCTCATTTTTGGCTTGACCCGGTAAAGTTTCAAAAAATGGGAGAAAAAATATTTGAAGAGTTTATAAAATTAGACCCGGAAGGAGAAGAGTACTACAAAAAGAACAAAGAAAATGTTATTTCTTCTTTAAAGAAATTAGATAAAGATTATAAAGAAGGTCTTTCCGATTGCCGTCTTGAGAGAGTGGTAATATCTCACGCTTCTTTGGGTTATCTTGAAAAAAGATATAATTTTAAAATGGAAGCCGTCTCCGGAATCTCCCCTATGGAAGAGCCCTCTCCTCAAGAAATGGCAAAAATAGCTGACATAGTAAAAGAAGAAAATATTCCTTATATTTTTGCCGAAACAACAATTCCCACAGAAATATCGCAAACAATTGCTAAAGAGGCAGGCGCAGAAATTCTTACTTTTAACCCTATTGCAAGCCCCACCAAAGAAGAAATAGAAGAAGGAGCAAGTTATATTTCCCTAATGAAAGAAAATTTAGAAAAGCTAAAAAAAGCACTTGATTGCAAATAAGTAAAAATGAAAGAAAAGCAGATAGAATTAAAAAACATTACTTTCTCTTACGAGAAAAACAATGTCCTTTCAGATATAACTTTTGATATTGAAAAGGGCGATTATTTGGGCATCATAGGTCCTAACGGAGGAGGAAAAACAACTCTTATTAAAATTATTCTCGGTCTTCTTTTGCCTCAAAAAGGAGAGGTTGTTATCAAAGGAAGGTGTGGATATGTTCCTCAAAAGGCGGCACAAGATGTTGCCGGTTTCCCTGCAACGGCAAGAGAGGTAATAGAAAGTGGAAAAGGGGGTTTTAAGAAAGAAGTAAAAAATACAGAAGAAATAATGAAACTTACGGGAACAGAAAAATACAAAGAAAAACTTATTTCCGATCTCTCGGGAGGAGAAAGGCAAAGGGTCTTTATTGCTCAAGCACTTGTATCCAATCCGGAAATTCTTATTCTCGACGAACCAAGCGCCGGAGTAGATGTTGCTACGCAAAGCGACTTTTATTCTTTTTTAAAAAAGATTAATGAAAAAGGTGTTACTATTATTTTTGTTTCTCACGATATTAATATAATTGCCAAAGAAGCAAAAAAAGTTCTTTGCCTGGGAGGAGAAAAAATATGCTACGGAACTCCCCAAGAAACCTTGACCGAAAAAAATATTGAAAAACTTTACGGAAGAGAAGTTAACTTTTTTCTTCATCGTCACTAAATAACCGTTTAACAATTTTATGGATATTTTTAATTATGATTTTATGATAAGAGCGTTTCTTGCCGGCTTTGCGATTTCAATAATTGCTCCCTTGATTGGTACTTATTTGGTGGTTCGACGATATGCCTTAATGGCGGATACCCTGGCTCACGTCTCCCTTTTGGGAATTGCTATTGGTTTTTTTATAAATGTTTATCCTCTTTTTTTAGCCCTTATTATTTCTTTGTTTTCTGCCCTGATAATTGAAAAAATACGCTCCTCAAAAAAAGTTCCCGGAGACGCGCTCCTGGCGATATTCATTTCCGGAAGCCTTGCTCTTACAATAATTCTTTTTCATCTTATGGGAGGAGTTGGTATGAATCTTTTTGCCTTCCTTTTTGGAAGTATTGCTACCGTATCTTTGCAAGATGTATATCTTATTTTCCCCCTTTCTTTTTTCGTTTTAATTTTCCTTTCTTTTTTTAGAGAAGATCTTTTCCTTTCTTCTCTTGATCCGGATATTGCTAAAACCAAAAAAATAAATGTTTCTTTTGTTAATTATATTTTAGTAGCTCTTACTGCTATTTGCGTCTCTTTAGCAATTAAAATAATAGGAGCGCTCCTTGCGGGAGCGCTCATTGTTATTCCGGTAATGACGGCACTTAATTTTAAAAAGGGTTTTTATGAGACAAGAAATATTGCTCTTGCTTTCTCCTTTTTTTCCGTTATGGCCGGTCTATTTTTATCCTACTATCTCAATCTTCCAAGCGGAGGAACAATTGTAGCCGTTCTTTTGCTTTTCTTTTCTTTTAGTTTTCTAAAATAATTATATTATTTTTAAAAAACTTCTCTTGCCTTTTTGGAGTATGGAATTTTTCTTTACTTTATAGTCTAAGTTTTTTACAACCTCTCCGTTAACTCTTACTCCTCCTTGAGACAAAACACTTCGCGCCTCTCTTTTAGAAGAAGTAAGCCCACTTTCTTTCAAGATTGAAATGATATTATAATCTTTGGACTTAAACTCAAGGATATCGGAAGGGATTTCTTTTTTTGAAAAAGTCGCAATGAAATAATCTTTTTCTTTTTGCGCTTCTTTTTTTGAGTGATACATTGTCACAATTTCTTTAGCCAGTTCCATTTTAAAATCTCTCGGATTGGCCCCTTTCTCAAGTTCTTTTTCGTATTTTTTAACTTCCTTCATTTCTACTCGAGTAAGAAGAGTAAAATATCTGACAATAAGATTATCTTGAAGAGACATTATCTTACCAAACATATCTCTTGGGCTGTCGGTAAGGTTAATGGTGTTCCCCATACTGGAGCTCATTTTTTTTCCATCAAGACCCTCTATGAGAGGATTGGTAATAATATCTTGAGGCTCTTGATTATAATGTCTTTGCATTGTTCTTCCGGTTAAAATGTTAAATCTTTGATCGGTTCCGCCCACCTCAACATCAGACTTTACCATTACCGAATCATACCCTTGCATAAGAGGGTAAAGCACTTCTCTAAGAGAAATTCTTTTTCCTTCTTTAAATCTTTTGGCAATGTTTTCTCTGGAAACAAACTCGTTAAGAGAAAAGATGTTGGCTTGTTTTCCTATTTCCATGTAAGTAAGTTTCTTGAGCCACTTGCTGTTATAAAAAACCTCTGCCTCTTTAAGGTCAATTATTTTTCCGGCCTGCTTTTTGTAATTTTTTAAGTTTTCTTTTATTTGCTCGGGCGAAAGCATGGGCCTTTCGCTTTCTTTGTCGGAAGTATCTCCAATTACACCGGTAAAATCACCTATAATAAAAACTATTTTATGCCCCATCTCTTGAAAGTCTCTTAGCTTTAAAAGAGGAATCGATCTTCCAAGATGTAAATTGGGACTGGTGGGATCTATCCCCAGCTTGAGACGAAGCTTTCTTTTCCCTCGTAATTTTTTTTCCAAATTTTTTTTATCAATCACTTCTTCTACTCCACGAGAAAGAATTTCTTTTATTTTTTCTTCTTTTTTCTTCATATTTTTATAAAAGTTATAATATCTTCATCGTAACACAAAAAACTTTCTTTTAAAAATATTTTTCAATAAAAAAACCGCTCTTAAAAAGCGGCCCTACCTTTCTTATTTTTTATTTTTCCTTTAAATTAAAAGTCTTCAGGTGCACTTCTTTCGCATCTTTATCGGAAAGATTTTTATAAGAAACTCTAATGGTGTATTTTATTTTTTCCTTTACCGGAAACTCGTCAATAATGTTTATACTCCATATGTATTTAGTGCCTATTTTGTCTTTTATTTCTTTTAGAAAGTCATAAATTATATCTTCTTTTTTAAGTTCAATATTAGCATCCAAAACAACAAGTTTTTGATCTAATTCAATTGCAGGTTTGTTTTTTGTCTTTTTAAGTATTTTAACCATTTCGTCAATATTAAATTCCGCAAAATAAGCGTCTTTAATTTCTTTATTTGGCCTTAATTTATACAAAATACCAATCTTCTTATCTTTAGACTCTATGCTCCAACAAGAAAAAGGGTTGGCTATTTCAGGATTATTCTTTGATTTTTTATAAGAGATATCACTAAGTCCAATTAGTCTTAAAAAAGTTTCCACGGAAGATTTAAAGGAATTCATTTCTCCTTTTTGAGAAGAAGCCTTCAAAAAAATACCCAAGGCATCATGCTCTTTATACTCTCCCTTAGCTTTTCCAAAAACTTTTCCTGTTTCAAAAATTTTTACATATTCTATGTTTTTCTTTGAGTATTCGTAAAAGCGAGATAAAAGTCCGGTTATTGTTGATTGTCTTAATTCGGGATAATCTTCGTTAATGGAATTTTCCGTGACTACCTTTTCCCAGTCTAAGTAATTAACAAATTCATTTTCTCCTTCTTTGGTTACCGGCCAAGAAAGAACTTCATCAAAACCCAAAGAGCACAAAACATCTCTTGCTTTTTCAGAAAGAATAATATTTTCAGGAGTAATGTTTTCCACTACTTTTACCTCTGGCGGAGAACTTGAAGGTATTTTGTCGTAACCATAAATTCTTACTACCTCTTCAATTAAATCTTCTTTTAGAGAAACATCCGTTCTTCCCACCGGAGGAGTAACAATCGTTTTTTTGCCCTTACTTTTAACATCAAAAGAAAGGTCTTTGAGTATTTTTACCGCTTTATCTTTTGGAATATCAATTCCGGCAAATTTACTCGGAGACTCCGGATCAAAAATAATTTCTTTTGCAGTTTCTTTTTTAGGATAATAGTCGAAAATATTGCTATCAATTTTTCCTTTACAGTTTTCTAAAATTAAAGATATTAAATATTTTGAGGCAAAATCAATGCCTCTTGGGTCAAGATTTTTGGTTAGTCTGTTGCTTGCTTCGGTTATTACATTTAAGTTTCGCGAATCTCTCATAACAATTACATGGTCGTAAACCGCCATTTCCATGACAACCGTTTTTGTTTCTTTTTCAATCTTTCCAAGCCTACCCCCCACAATACCGGCCAACCCTAAAACACTTTCATCGTCTTTTATAACAAGCTCTTTTTTGTTTAATTTTATTTCAGACCCATCTAATGTCACAATTTCTTTAAAGTTTTTATTTAAGCTCCAAGACAAGTTTCCTTTTAGCTTGTCACCATCAAACAAGTGGGAAGGGTACCCTGTAAAAAGCATTACGTAATTAGATAAGTCCACCAATAAGTTTATAGAGTGAATTCCGTAAAAAGACAGAAATTCTTTCAGCCACTTGGGAGATTCTTTGTTTTCTACTTGATTAAACTTTACCGCAACAACTCTTTTGACAAAATCTTTCGCTTCTATTTCAATGCTGAGCTTATTTTTGCCCTCTTTAAGAGAACCGTTTGACGGCATTTTAAGAGGAAGTCCGTAATAACCGGCTACCTCTCTTGCCACTCCCGCTATAGAAAGACAGTCAGGTCTGTTTTGCCTTACTTCCAGTCCCATAAGATAATCTTCCTTCCCCTGATATCTAACCTTCTCAAAACTATCAACCATAAACCCGGTAAGCGTTAAGGCTTGAGCTACCTTGCTAGAGGAGACTTTAAGTCCGGGAACCAATTTTTTAATATCACTATAAAGTATTTTCATTTTCGTAATATTTATAAGCTAAATCATCTCCAAGAAGTGTTCTTATGTCGCTAATGTTGTATTTTGCCATGGCCCACCTATCAAGACCCAAGCCAAAAGCAAAACCCATCCATTTATTTTTATCAAGGCCTGCCATTTCAATTAAATTGGGATGAATAATTCCTGCTCCTCCCATTTCTATCCACCCTACTTTTTTACAAAGCACGCAACCCTTGCCCCTACACTTAAAACAAATCATATCGGGCCCAACTCCCGGCTCAACTTCGGGATAATATTTATTTCTAAACCTAATTTCAACTTGAGGTCCGTAAATAGCTTTAAACAAATGCTCTATTGTTCCGAAAAGATCTTTGAGAGTTACTTTTTTCATAACAACAACCCCCTGATAATGATGAAAAACAAAGTGATTGCTCTTGTTGGGCTTTTCGTTTCTATAAACTCTTCCCGGACAAACAATTTTAAAAGGAGGCTTATATTTCTCAAGAGCACGAGCTTCAATTGAAGAGGTTTGTGTTCTTAAAAGAAACTTGGGACTTTCAACATAAATGGTATCTTGCATATCTCTTGCAGGGTGGTTAGGGGGAACGTTTAAACGACGAAAACAATATTCATCATTTTCCAGCTCCGGGCCGTCCATTATGCTATACCCCATTTCAATAAACACTTTATTTAAAAGTCTTATTGTTTGAGTTATGGGGTGAAGGTGCCCTATTTTGGGTTTTTTGGCTTTTATTTTTTCCGATTGCCTTAAGAGTTCTTCATTAAATTCTTCTTTCTTTATTTCTTTTTCTTTGTCTTCAAATAAAAGAGAAGCTTCTTTCTGAAAACTTTGTATAGGAGGAATAACCCTTCTTTTTTCTTCTTCGGTTAGGCTTTTTATTTCTTTGAAAAGGTCTTTTATTAAACCTTTTTTTCCAAGATATTCTTTCTCAATTTCTTTTAGTTTTTTAAAAGAAGATACTTGAGAAATTTTTTCTTTTACCTCTTTGAGAGTCTTTTCTTTATTAAATTTTTTTGCTTTCTGACTTTCCATAATTTTCTTTAAATACGAATAGATTATACCAAAGCAAAGACAAGTAGTAAAGAAAATTTAAATATTTAAAAATTAAAGAAAATAAAAAAGGAGAGAAGGAATAAATATTTTTATCTCCAAAAAGCTTATTAAAGCCTTTGAGATTAAAAAAATTTTCCTTTCTCTCCTTTGGGAGACACTTGCAAAAGAAACGACAGCGACAGGGGGAGGAGAGGTTCTTATCCGCCAATTTGCCTCATAGGAGGGAATTAGCATTACCCTTTTAGGCCCTTATTGGGCAACCTTGCCCCTTTTATTCCTCTGTTTTGAGAGCTTCATTAAGAGCTTCGTTTAAAATCTCTTTGGCAAACACCATAAGCTCTTCCAGAGAAATCCCTGTTTCTTTTGACAAATTACCCAAGCCTCTTTTAACATCAGAATTTATTTTTATATCCTTATTTTTCAACTGATATTTTAATGCGGCCAGGGCAATTTCTCCCTTTCTCTCTTTTGAGAGTTTCATATTTTTCACCTCCTCTCAAAGAGAGTAAACAAGAAGAAGAAGGACGGAGAAATAAGGTACTTCTGGTTGCTGTTTTTTCTTCTCGTTGATTTTTTCTTAAAAACCTTGGAGAAGTCCTATCTTCTTCTTGTTGTTTAATATAGTACTATATT
>PWJI01000055.1 GCA_003560095.1 Candidatus Nealsoniibacteriota bacterium | reverse complement strand
TTTATAAGATTGGTTGCTTCTTTTGCCTTTTCTGGACTTCCTCCTGCAAGATAATACTTAAGTCCGGCAAAAATAAAGATTATTGGAGCAATTACTAGAGCAACATTTCTAATAAATGTAACGATAGCATTAATAAGTTCTGCAAACGTATCAAACTCTATGGGGTTTGGTATTTCAATCCCTAAAACATGCAAAGGAGTAGCAGCTAAAAATAATATTAATAGAGGCAATATTTCTTTATTTTTTTTTATCATACTAATAAATATTAATCTTATATTGTGCTATAAAGAATGGCAAAATGAGAATCTCCGGCGTCAATATTTTTTATTTTTTCAAATCCTTTTTGAGTAATTTTTTTGTTTATTAAGTCTTCCGCAACATCTTCTTTGTTTGTCCAGTCAACGACAAGCAAATTGCCCTCTCTTTTTAATACTCTCCTTGCTTCTTCTATTACTATATCCTTGTCTTCAACTTGAAAAAGAAAGTTGGACATTATTACTAAATCAAAATAATCTTTCTGCAAGTTTGTCCCTCTTTCAATATCACATCTAATGGTTCGAATATTGTAAACTCTCTCCATCTCCGCTTTGCTTTTTAGAGCAGAAAGAACTTCATTTAAAACATCCAGTGCATATATTTTCCCATCTTTTGCTTTTTTTGCAAGAGGAATAACCCAACCTCCCGGACCACACCCAAAATCAACAGCATTCATTTCTTTGCTTAAGGGAAGCTCTTCAATTACCTTTTGAGGGCTTAAAAAAGCCATATATATTATTTGCCTTTATTTTAAATTTATATGCAAATAACCGATGCTAAGCCGTCTTCTTTATCTACTCTCATCAATCTTACTCCTTGAGTTACTCTTGATTGTTCTGATATGTTTTTAATCTCCATTCTTATTGCCTTTCCTTTTTTAGAAATAGCAATAATATCTTTTTCATCCAAAATCATTCTCAGTGCAACAATGTTTCCGACTTTTTCGGTATTTTTTACTGTTTTTACTCCAACCCCTCCTCTTTTTTGGGGACGATAATTTTTAACTTTTATTCTTTTTCCATATCCGTTTTCTGTCATTAAAAGAAGTTGTGCTTTTTCTATATTTTCTTTTCTTATTATTTCCACGTCAGCCACAGCATCTCCTTTTCTTAAAGAAACCCCTTTTACTCCTCCGGCTTGCCTTCCCATTGCACGAACATCTTTTTCGCCAAACCTTATTATTTGTCCTCTTTTGGTCACAATAACAACCTCGTCTTCTCCTTCTGTTTTCCTTACTCTACTAACCTCATCATCTTTTCTAAGAGTAATGGCAATAAGTCCGGACCTGCGAATATTGGTAAATTCTTTAAGAGGTGTCTTTTTTATAATACCATTTTTGGTAGTTATTACCAAGTTTTTCTTTTTTTCTTTTTCTTCCTTTTTGGCAATCTCTTCTTTTTTAAGAGGAATAACAGTAAGAACCTTTTCGTTTGAAGATATTTCCAAAAAATTCATAAGTCCTCTTCCTCTTGCAGCTCTTGCCCCCTCAGGAACCTGATATACAGGAACCCTAAAAACTTTCCCACTGTCGGTAAAAAATAAAAGAAAGTCATGGGTCATTGCTTCTATAAAATGATCTACTACATCGTCTTGCCCTGTTTTCATTCCAAGCATTCCTTTTCCTCCTCTTTGCTGAGCTTTGTAGGTGGCAGGATTAACTCTTTTTATGTACCCACCTTGAGTAATGGTAACTATTGTTGATTCTTGAGGAATAAGATCAAGATCGTCTGTTTTCTTTAATCCTTCGTCATAAACTTTTGTCTTTCTTTCATCGCTAAACATCTCTCTCATTTCTTCAAGTTCTTTTTTGACCACCTCTTCTATTTTTTTGTTACTTTTTAAGATTGCCGTAAGTTCTTTAATTATCCTTTTCTTTTCCTTTAGTTCGTTTTCTATTTCTTCTCTTTCAAGCTTTGCAAGCTTTTGTAATTTCATCTCTAAAATAGCGTTGGCCTGAATTTCTGTAAAATCAAACTTTTTTATTAAATTTTTCCTTGCATCGTCTTTGCTTTCCGATTTTTTTATTGTTTTAATGACTTCGTCTATATGTGAAAGAGCCTTATGAAGACCTTCCAATATATGAGCTCTTTCTTTTGCTCTTTCCAAGTCAAATTTGGTTCTTCTTATTATTACATCTTTGCGATGCTCTATGTAGTATTGAAGCATTTCCGTAAGCCCCATTACTCTTGGCTGAATTCCGTCTACAAGAGCAATCATATTAATATGAAATGTTTCTTGCAAGGAAGAAAACGTGTAAAGACGATTAAGTATTTTCGCAGGATAGGAGCCCGTTTTAAGATCTAAAACTATACGCATTCCTTCTCTGTCAGACTCGTCTCTTATGTCTCTTATTCCCTCTAATTTTTTCTTTTGAACCATCTTTGCAAAGTCTTCTACAAGCTTTGCTTTTCTTACTCTATAAGGAATTTCGGTAATAACTATTTGGGATTTTCCCTTTTCTTCTACTATTTCCGCTTTACCTCTAATTGTTATAGAGCCTTTTCCTTGAGAATATGCAGATATTATTTCTTCCTTATTATATATTTCCCCTCCGGTCGGAAAATCAGGACCTTTAATAAATTTAAAAAGATCTTCCGTGTCCGCTTTTGGGTTATCAATAAGATAAATTGTTGCGTCAATTACTTCTCCAATATTATGAGGAGGAATATTGGTAGCCATTCCCACGGCAATTCCCAAAGAACCATTTAAAAGAAGTTGAGGAACAGGAGACGGAAGAACGGTGGGCTCTTTTCTTGTTCCGTCGTAGTTTACTATATACTCTACTGTTTCTTTTTGTATGTCCCGAAGCATCGCTTCTCCTATTTTACTAAGCCTTGCCTCCGAATAACGCATAGCACTGGGAGGATCTCCATCTACCGACCCAAAATTACCTTGTCCTTGAACAAGAGGGTAGCGCATGGAAAAATCTTGAGCCATTAAAACCAAAGAATTGTAAACAGCCATATCTCCATGAGGATGATAGCGGGCAAGAGTAGTACCAACTACACTTGCAGATTTTCTGTATTTTGCATTATGCAAAACACCGTCTTCTCTCATTGTATAAAGAATTCTTCGGTGAACCGGCTTTAGTCCGTCACGAACATCGGGAAGAGCTCTCCCTACAATAACCGACATAGCATAGTCAATGTAAGAATCTCTCATTTCTTCAACAACATTTCTTGGCTTTACATACCCAATATCCACCACTTTTTCTTCATTGGTTCCTTTTTCTTCTTTGTTTTGATTATTTTTCTTCTGTGGCATTTTTTTCTTTAATTAAAATTGCTTCTTCTATTAGACCAATAAGTTCTCCTTGCTTTAGGTCTTCTCTTTTAATTTCTTTTTTATTTATAATTTCCTCTATCTCTTCTTCTGTAATAAGCCCCTCTTTTTTCATTTCCTCGATTATTTTTTCTTCGTTTATTTCCACCCCCTCTCCTAATTTTTCTTTCGCCTCCTCATATCTTTCTTCAAGTCTTGCTATTTTCTCCTTCGCGCTCCTTTCTACACTTTCCATTTGAGACTGAGAAAATAAAGTAAAATCAGCTTCCCTTGTCTGCTCTTTTATATTAGAAATTTGAAAAAAAAGCAAAATCACGGCAAAAAAGCCCGTAACACTCCACAATATAATTTTGCGCTTCTCTATTGGAAGATTTTGTACATAATCAAGTAGTCTTATTAAAGATTTAAGCATTTTTTGCTTGCGGTATAAGAGGAATAATACTCATATCTCCATCGGGGAGATTTTTCTTTTGCAAAGAAAGTTTTTCTTGCGAGGTTGCTTTTTTTTCTCCCATTGCCTTTAGAAAAGATTCCAATTCATTTAAATCAATTTTTAATCCCGGAACCTTATAGTGCATTGGAATAACTATTCTGGGCTCTATTTGAGATATTATTTTTTTTGCTTCTTGTCCGTTTATTGTATAAACCCCTCCTACAGGAAGCATTAAAATATCTATCTCTCCTATTTTCTTTAACTGATCATCTTCCAATTCTTCTTGACCAAAATCTCCCATATGACAAATTCTTATTTCTTCCGTCTCAATAGTGTAAATAGTGTTTAAGCCCCTTTCTTTGCCTTTTTCTTTGTCGTGAAAAGAAGATATTCCTTCAATAAAAATATCACGAAGTTCGTACTCTCCGGGAGAATCAATAACAAAAGTTTCTTTTTTAAAAAAGTCTTTATTGGAATGATCGTCGTGACTGTGTGTAATTAAAACAATATCTGCCTCCATTTTAGGAAGCTTTAATCCTATTTTTTCACTAAAAGGGTCGACTACCAAAGAAACCGATTCTCTCGACTTTTTTTTGGACTGTGTTGTAATTTTAAAACAAGATTGACCATACCAAGTAATATTCATAAATTGATTTTTTAATAATTTAATACTTAACTTTTGCACAAAAAACCACCCTTATAAAAAATAAAACATCAATTATTTTGACTTATAAGGGATATTTTTCCATTTTAATTGATTTTATCATCACTCTTGAAAAAATCAAGAAATTATGTACAATTAAAGGGCTGTAACTTTTGTTACCGGCTATTTTTGTCACAAAATAGCCTTTTTAAATTATTAATCACTTAACTACGGTTACCTTGTAGTGTTTTTACACCAACATTAACCGTTAAAAAATGAAACAAGAACTAAAAGAAAAAAATTTACTCGACATTCCAAAAGAAGGAGAGATAGTTGAAGGAAAAATAGTAGGAAAGGGGCGTGCTACCGCTTTTATTGATCTTGGAATTTTTGGAACGGGAATTATATACGGAAGAGAATTTCAACTTACCAAAGACGAACTAAAAGACTTAAATGACGGTGATAGTGTTACCGTAAAAATCATTTCCATAGATTCTGAAGACGGATATGTGGAATGTTCAAGGATACAAGCTAAAAAAGAGTTGGCCTGGGATGTTCTTGAAAAACAAAAAGAAAATGAAGAAACATTGACCGTTAAAATAGAAGGAGCAAACAAAGGAGGTCTTCTTGCAAAAATATCCGGAATTCCTTCTTTTATTCCTTCTTCTCAACTTTCTTCCTCAAATTATCCCAGGGTAGAAGGTGGAGACTCGGGAAAAGTTCTCAAAGAGCTTCAAAAATTTATCGGTAAAGAAATGAGTGTTCGTATTCTTGATATCTCCAAGGAAGGAGAAAAAATAATCCTTTCGGAAAAAGCAAAAGAAGAAGAGAAAAATCAAACTTCTCTTGTTTCTTACAATGAAGGAGATGTTGTAGAAGGAGAGGTCACAGGAATAGTTGATTTTGGAGCTTTTGTTCGTTTTGGCGACGGCATAGAAGGCCTTATTCATATTTCCGAAATGGATTGGAGCTTGGTTGAAAATCCTCAAGACATATTAAAAGAAAAGCAAAAAGTAAAAGCACAGGTTATAAAAATAGAAGAAGGCAAAGTTTTTCTCTCTCTAAAAGCACTCAAAAAGGACCCTTGGAAAGAAGTGGAAAAAAATTACAAAGAAGGAGATATTATTAAAGGAGTTGTCTCTAAATTTATCTCTTTTGGAGCTTTTGTAGAAATAGAAGGAGGTATTCAAGGACTTTGCCATATCTCTGAATTTCAAACTCGAGAAAAAATGGAAGAAGAATTGGAAATCGGAAAAACATATGAATTCAAAATCCTCTCCATTAATGCTTCTGAGCACCGACTTAGTTTAAGAGTTGTAAAGAAGTAGCTTTGCTGTTTATTTTAGTTGCGCCGCGAAATAGTTTTTCGCGAGCGCAATTTCTTAAATTGACTGTATTTTTCTTTCTTACTATAATTAAAGAGTTGTTTTCCTGTCTTTCCTCCTTATCAAAAGAGCCCTCGTAGCTCAACCGGATAGAGCGACTGCCTTCTAAGCAGTAGGTTGCAGGTTCGAGTCCTGCCGAGGGCACTTATGATAAGTGGGAAAGAAGATATATTGTTCCATATAAAATTTTCTACTTATATTTAAATGGCGGCCGTAGCTTAATTGGCAAAGCACTCGGTTGTGGTCCGGGAAAATGCGGGTTCAATTCCCGTCGGTCGCCCTTTTTTTCCTCATATAATTAATACATCAACCTCCTCGTAGCTCAATTGGATAGAGCAATTCCCTCCTAAGGAAAAGATGGGGGTTCGATTCCTCCCGAGGAGACTAGAAATGCTTTTAAATTAAAATAATCTTGCAAAAAATGAAAAAAATTACCAAAAATTTCAGCAAAAATATTCTTTCCTTTGTCTTTCTTATTATTGCCGTAGTTCTTCTCTTTGGAATTATTGCCTCGGAATCTTTTCTCCAAGAAAAAGAAGAAATAAGTTTACGTGAGCTGGCAATAAAAATAAATGAAGGTAGTGTCGAAAACCTAACCGTCATTAATTCAAAAATAGAAGTTGAGTTGGATGACGAAAGTATCGCTACCACAAAAAAAGAGGCCGACGTTAGTATTTTTGAATCACTTGAAAGCTGGGGGGCGGAAAGAGAAAATATTAGAGAAGTTAATATAAGTATTGAAGAAGAACAAGACTGGACCTTTCTTTACACTTTACTGATTTTCTCGCTTCCCATTCTTTTTCTCTTTTTTATCTTTCGCTCTATTTTTAAACAAGCAAAAGGAGGAGCAATGCAAGCGCTTGACTTTTCAAAGGCAAAAGCACGTGTTTTTGGAGAGGAAGGCTCTCCCAAGGCAGGAGTTACGTTTAAAGACGTAGCCGGACTGGAAGAGGCCAAAGAAGAATTAAAGGAAATTGTTGAATTTTTGAAAGAACCTGCTCGCTTCTTAAAGCTTGGAGCAAAAATACCTAAAGGTGTTTTACTTACCGGAAGCCCGGGGACAGGGAAAACTCTTATGGCTAGAGCTGTTGCGGGAGAGGCCAATGTTCCTTTTTTTGAAATATCCGGTTCAGAGTTTATTGAGCTTTTTGTGGGAGTGGGAAGTGGAAGAGTTAGAGATCTTTTTTCCAATGCAAAAAAGAAACAACCTTGCATAATTTACATAGACGAACTTGACGCAATAGGAAGAACAAGAGGAGCAGGTGTTGGCGGAGGACACGATGAAAGAGAACAAACTTTAAACCAAATTCTTTCCGAAATGGATGGTTTTTCTCAAGATGCGAAAATAGTGGTTCTTGCCAGTACCAACCGCCCCGATGTTCTTGATCCCGCCCTTCTTCGTCCCGGAAGATTTGATCGTAAAGTTATTCTTGATCTGCCCGATAAAAAATAAAGAGAAAGTGTTTTGAAAATTCATACTCTTAAAAAACCTCTTGAGCCAAAAGTTAACCTTAAAGAAGTTGCCGAAAGAACTCCCGGCTTTTCCGGAGCCGATCTTGCCAACTTGGCAAACGAAGCAGCTATCTTAGCTGCACGCAAAAAAAAGACAACCATAAGCCAAGATGAACTTCTTGAAGCTATTGACAAGGTTCTTCTTGGCCCGGAAAGAAAAAGTTACGCAATGAGCGCTAAAGAAAAAGAATTGGGAGCATATCACGAAGCCGGACACGCAATAACATCTTCTTTTCTTCCGGAAACCGAGCCGGTAAGAAAAATTTCTATTGTTGCACGTGGTCAGGCAGGAGGATATACCATTAAAACTCCTTCAGAAGAGAGCAGAATTAAAAGGAAGTCACAGTTTGTTTCTGAAATGGCAGTACTGCTTGGAGGATATTGTACTGAAAAAATAATCTTTGGAGAAGTTTCTACCGGAGCAGTAAACGATCTTGAAAGAGTATCCGTTTACGCTAGAAAATTGGTAAAAGAATTTGGAATGTCTTCTTTGGGCCCGGTTCATTTTAAAGGAGAAAAAGAGCATATATTTTTAGGCAAGGAGGCTGGAGAAACAAAAAATTATTCCGAAGAAACAGCTGCAAAAATAGATATAGAGGTTGCTAAATTTATAAAAGAAGCACAAGAGAAAGCCGAAAAAGTCATTGAACAAAAAAAAGACGTTCTAGAAAAGGTTGCTAAAGCGTTAATTGAAAAAGAAACTCTGGAAAAAGATGATTACGAAAAAATTATCGGAAAAGAAAATAATAGAGAAAATAATAAAGCAAGTAAAGGAAAGAGAAGAAAAAAGCAATAGTAATTTTGTTGTTTTTGTGTTATAATTGGAAACTTAGATTGAAATATTTTAAAAAGCGCGTGTAGCTCAGTCGGTGAGAGCGCGGTTCTTATAAAGCCGAGGTCGATGGTTCGAGTCCATCCACGCGCACTCCCTTAGGGCGCAAAGCTCAGCTCCTCAATTTCACTTTAGTGAAATCGCGGAGAGTATTTTTCGTCCAAGTATTTTCAAAAATAGACTGTTATCAGTATATCCGGGCGTGTAGCTCAGTTGGCTAGAGCATCTGCTCGACACGCAGAAGGTCAGAGGTTCGAGTCCTCTCGCGCCCACACTTTTATGACAGAAGTAGTTTATCAAGACAAAAATATTTTAGCCGTCAATAAACCTCCGGGAATAGTTGTTTTTCACGAAAAGAAAAACAATGATGAATGTCTTTCTTTAAAGCTTTCAAAGCGTTTTCCGGAAATAATGGGTGTTGGTGGAGAAAGAAACGGAGCAGTTCACCGTTTAGACAAAGACACCTCCGGTATTATTCTTTTTGCAAAAAACGAAACTACACTTTCTTTTTTGCAAAAGCAAATACTTGAAAAAAAAGTGAAAAAAGAGTATATTGCTCTTGTCTTTAAAGCATTTAAAGAAGACAAAAAAAGAATTTGTACTTTTATAGATCGCTCGCCAAAAGATAGAAGAAAACAACGTGCCCATAATGACCAAAAAGGGAAAAGAAAGGCCATTACTTTTTTAAAGACCTTTAAAAGATTTGATAATTTCACTCTTTTGCGCGTTTTTCCCGTAACAGGAAGAAAACATCAAATTCGTTGTCATCTTTCTTTTGTCGGTCATCCCGTTGCAGGAGATAAGCTTTACGGATTTAAAGATCAAATCGATCCCCCACATCTTAAAAGACAATTTCTTCATGCAAGATCTATAGAAATAGAAACTTCAAACGGCAAAAAAAAATTTAAAGCAAAAATTGCCCCTGATTTAAAAAAAGTATTAAAGAGTCTAAAAAACAAAAAATTTAATTAATTGAAAATAGCAATATGTCTGTTAAATTAGAAGAATTCAAAAAAGCACAGGAAAAAGATTTTCCCAAAATAAGAACCGGTAATACTGTTAAAGTCACACAAAACATAAATGGCAAAAAGCAGTCTTTTGAGGGTCTTGTGATTGCTACAAAGCACGGGAAAGGTTTTTCCGGAACAATTACGGCTCGTAATGTTATTGATAAAGTAGGTGTAGAAAAGGTTTTTCCTTTACACGGTGCTAATATTGAAAAAATTGAAATAATCAAAGAAGGAAAATCAAGAAAATCAAAAATATACTACATCAGAGACAAGACAAAGAAAATTGCAAAGAAAAAAATCAAGCAACCGGATATTGAAAAGAAAAAAGCGAAAAAAACAGAAAAGAAGAAAAAAGAATCATAGTGTACTTTTAAAACTATGTTGCCCGGGTGTCGGAATTGGTAGACGACTTTGGTTGAGGGCCAAAGGTCCTTTATGGGCGTGTGGGTTCGAGTCCCACCTCGGGCACAATAATGACCTATAGTCGCTGGCAAGATAAAATCACAACACTTTAAACTTTCGGAGGTTGAACCTCCGACACATTGAGGAAATTATTTTTTACTTGAAAAATTGTAAAGAGCACTATAACATTATATATTACGGACGGTTAGCTCAGTTGGCTAGAGCATCTCGTTTACACCGAGGAGGCCGCAGGTTCGAGTCCTGCACCGTCCACCAAGTTCGTTAGAAATAAGGCTTATAATAAATTATCATGCTATTTCCGCAGCCGCCCGGAGCCTTTCGGGCGAGTCCTGCGCCGTCCACCAAAAGCCGCGGTAGCTCAGTGGTAGAGCGCTTCTCTGAAAAAGAAGAGGTCGTCAGTTCAATTCTGACTCGCGGCACCATGTGAAAAATGCAAAAATCAAAATATATTTGAGCTTTTGCTACGCGGGTGTGGTATAGTGGCTATTACACGTCCTTGCCAAGGACGAGACGGCGGTTCGATTCCGCTCACCCGCTCTCTTTAAAAGCAATTCTTTTAAAATGATTTTTAAAGAAAAAAGAAGACAAAATTGCTTGACTTATTTTTTGTTTTGTGATAGTATAGCGTAATCTCCTCTTAAAGCAGAGGAGCTTTTATTTAGAAGCTTAAAAATAAAAATATCGTAATATTTATAAAGTGCTAAAAAGTATTAATCTGTGCTTTATGAATATTTCGTAAAAAATATATGCTTAGACAAAGCAGTTCTTCTGAAGACGGCAGTCTTAACATCGCCTTCTTCTCAGTACTAACAGTTTCTTTGCTTCTTCTTTTTGTTTTTACGGACGGAGAAGCTGTTCTAGAAGAAGGCGAAAAAGAAATGGCTGTTTTATCTTCCGTTGAGGAAGATTTGAAAAAGAACCTAAAGACAGACGATATTGCTCTTTACAATCAAAATTCTCTCTTGGTAGATTCTGTTCCCTTTTATAGAAATCCTTCTGTTCTTGCTTTGAAAAAAGAAGAGGACACTAAGGAGGAAGAGGTTGAAGAAAAAGCCCCACAAAAAGAAGAGAAAGAAGTTGTGCTAGAAAAAAGATGGGTTGAACTAACCGCTTACGCACCTCTTGATCCGGGAGCAATTGAAGGAATGTGTTTTTCCGGAAATCCAAGAGTTACCGCTTCGGGAACCACCACAAGAGAGGGTATTGTTGCAACAAATATGTTTGAGTTTGGAACAAGAATAAGAATACCTTCTATTTATGGAGAAAGAGTTTTTACCGTAGAAGATAGAATGAGTCCCAGATACACAAATACAGTAGATATTTTTGTTCCTACAAGATCTGAAGCAGTTTCTTTCGGAACACAAAGAGCATACGTTGAGGTTCTTAAATAGAAAACTACAAACTAAAAAAATAAAAACAGGGAAATTTCCCTGTTTTTATTTTTCTTTTTCTTCCTTTCTAAAAAACAAAAAGGAATAACAATAGTGCCCTAAAAAAGAATCTATCAAATTGAATATTTTTCTTTTTTCGTAAACATCTTCAAAGCCCTCTTTGTTTAATATTTTTTTTATATTCTTAATACTTTTTTGTGTAACAACAACCAACACTCCTTCTCTTTTTAATTTTTCTCTTATTTTTTTAATATATATTTCTCTGTCTTTACAATAATAATTACTGTCAAGAATATTGGAAATATAAATTAAATCATATTTTTCATTCTCTTTCTCCTTAATAACATTTAAAATATCGCCGTAATAAATATTTATTTTTTTGGCTTGCTTTTTTAAAAAATTATAGTTTCCGTTATAAAAATAGGGGAGATATTCTTTTTTATTCTTTACTTGCCAAAAACTATCTTTATACCAATATCCGGATTCTTTTATTTCTTTTATAAAATTTTTACTTTTGCCTTTTTTAAAAACTTTCTTTAACACCTCTCTGCTTTCACCGGAAATGTCGTTTTCTATTTTTTTATAAACTATTTCTTTATTTTCCTTTTTATAACCTCTTAAAACTTCCTGCGCCTCCTCTTTGGAAAAATTAGAAAAAATTGCTCTCTTAATATCAATTGTTATTGTGGCCAGTTGTCTTAAGTCACAAACATCAACACTTCTAATATTATCTGTCATAGAGAGTAAGCTAAAAACAAAATCACCTCCCCCTCCAATTCCAAAACAACTTTTGCTTTTATTTTTTTTTAAGGCTTCTTTTAGAGTGTCTTTTATCCTTTCATTGGTAAAAAACCATACCGGATAAAATTTTTTATCAAGAATATCTTTTGTATTTATTTTTTGAAAATCCTGATAAATCACATTTTTAGAAAACAAAAAGTAAATTTTAATTTAAGAGCTTTGGATATATTAAAAAAAGCAAGACACCTTTATATGGTTTTTATTCTTTGTGTTTTACGCTATCGGAGGCTAATCCTCCGACAAAAACATTTTTTTCTTTATTGTGGTGCTTACACCCCCTGCCCTGAGTTTGTCGAAGGGCCTGTCGAAGGAATTAAGGCACAAAGTGGTGCCCGGGGAGGGACTCGAACCCTCAAGCCTTATGGCACACGATTTTAAGTCGTGCGTGTATACCAATTCCACCACCCGGGCTAAAACTAATTCAAATTATAGGCGTGGGAGGGAATCGAACCCTCGGTAGCGGTTTTGCAGACCGCTGCGTTAGCCATTTCGCCACCACGCCATTTTTATAACTCTTTTTTTAGTTTTTCTTCTTTATAGGGTACAAGAAAATCTCCTTCCTGCACTTTTTCCTTACTCTCAAGAAGCATTCCAAACTCTTCCCCTTCTTTTATTTTTTCCATATCTTTCTCTTCTTTTTTTACATTTAAAAGCTTTCATTCTCCTATCTTTTCTCCCTCTCTTTTAATTTCTACAAAATCTCCTTTTTCTACCTCTCCTTTTTCTATTTTTCCTCCTATTATTTGCCTATTTTTTTGTGTTTTAAAAATAGCTAAAATCTTTATCTCTCCTTTTTCTTTTCTCTCAATCTCCTCTTGAAGCATACTTTTAGCATGTTCTTTAATACTATCAATAAGCTCATAGATAATACTAAAAGAATTTACCTCTACGCCATCTCTTATCGCTATTTTTTCGGCAGCAGAATCTACTTTTGTCCTGAAGCAAAAAATCGGAGCGTTTGATGCTTTAGAACACTCTATATCAGATTCCGTAACATTTCCAACGTCTTCCCTTATAACTCTAATGGCAATTTTTGATTGGGGTATTTTTTCTAAAGAGCTTTTTATTGCTTCAAGAGAGCCTATTACATCGGCTTTTATTATGATATCAAGAAAATCTTTGTTTTCGGAAAGAAAAACATTTTCTTTTTTTTCGTCTTTACCTTTTAGAGATATTTTCTTAGCCTCTTCAATTTTTTCAAAAGTACAAAACTCATTTCCCGCATCCGGACAATCTTTTATCCCCGTAATTCTTACAGGAATGGATGGTCCTGCGCTGGTTAAGCTATCTCCTTTGAAACTTTCCATTGATCTTATTTTTCCATAACAGCATCCTGCAACAACAATATCACCGCACTTCAAAACACCTTCTTTCACTAAAAAAGTAGCAACTATTCCTTTTTTTGCATCTCTTTGAGCTTCAAGAACAACCCCTTTGGCCTTTTCACTTTTTTTGTCTTCCATCCCTTCCATTTCAGCAAGTAAAACAATAATTTCTAAAAGCTCGTCTATCCCTGTTCTTTTTTTTGCAGAAACATTAACTGAAGGAATTTTACCACCATAAGATTCTAAAAAGACACCCTCTACTGAAAGATCTTGTTTTACTTTTTCGATATTAATATCTTTCTTATCAATTTTATTTATCGCAACCAAGAAAGGTAATTTTTCCTTGTTTAGGCTTTTTATTGCTTCTTTGGTTTGCTCTTTTATGCTCTCGTCTGCCGCTACAACCAATATACCTATATCGGCTATCTTTGCCCCTCTCGATCTCATTGCAAAAAAAGCTTCGTGTCCGGGAGTATCAATAAAAGTAATATCTTTCCCATTGTGAGAAACAACATAAGCTCCTATATGCTGAGTAATTCCTCCCGCTTCTTTTTCCGTAATCTTTAAGTCTTTAACGGCCTCAAGTAAAGAACTTTTTCCATGATCCACATGCCCAAGAACTACAACCACCGGAGGACGAGAAAAGTTATTTTCTTCTTTTTTTTCTTTATTTTTCATTTTTTTTCTTTTTTATTTTACCTCTTTCTCTTTGCTTTACGCCAAGTGCTTTACCTATTATACTCTCCTCTTCTTTAGACAAAGAATATTTTGACTCTCCTTTTTTTATAGGTTTTCCGTAAACTCTACTTCCTTCTTTAGTATAAAGACCTGTAAAAACGGCGCCATTTCCTTTTTTATTTAAAAAAGCAACAGAAAAGCTCTGATCTCCTCCTTTTTCTTGAAAAGGATTAAAGCGTACCATTTCAACTTCGTGTAAAAAATTTTCTTGTTCCTTTTTTATATCTTCTATTTCTTTTTTTATTTCTTTATTTTCTTTCCTGAGCTCTTTTAATTCACTTAAAACATCTTTCATGTTCTCGGGTAAGTTTTCTTTTTTCTTTTTGAAGTTAAACATGCTGTATCTTTGTTTTCTTAATTTAATCTTTCCAATGCTTTTATGATTTTTGCGGCGGGAGAGGGATTCGAACCCCCGGTACCTTTAAAGATACAGTTGTTTTCGAAACAACCCCGTTCGTCCACTCCGGCATCCCGCCCCCAAATCTTTTTACTTAAAAACTAGAGTTCAAGCCGGAAAAAAGTGGACCGGGTGGGACTTGAACCCATAACCTCTACAATGCCATTGTAGCGCTCTGCCAATTGAGCTACCGGCCCGCTTTTATCATTCAAAAAAATCCAAGCCTAAATAATACGGTTTGTATTTTAACTATTTGTGCCTGGAGATTTAATATCGCTCATTATACCATTATCATTCTTTATTATCAACTTTCTTTCTGCCGGATTTATTAAAGAAAAATTTATTTTTATAGCATTTATGGGAATTTCTTTTCTTACATTCTCACTCCACTCTACGGCAATTACCGCATTTTCTTTTTTGCTTAATTTATCAAAATCCAATTTTTTTAAATCTTTCTCGTTTATCCTGTAAGCATCAAAGTGATAAAATATTTTTTCTTTTTTGCTTTTATATTTTTTCATTATTAGAAAAGTAGGACTATTTACACACTCTTCTATTTCCATTCCCTTTGCAAGGCCTTGCAGGAAAGTTGTTTTCCCGCTTCCCAAATCCCCTTCAAGTGCCAAAAAAATAGGTCCTTTCTTTTTTAAGATTTTTTTCCCAATAGCAAAGCCCATTTCTTTTGTTTTTTTTGCCGATTTAGTTCTTATTTCCATTTTTTTTGAAATTGACTAAAAGTCGATTTGATGTAAGAATATAAAGTGATTTTATTAATTCCTTTATATAATAACGTTTATGCCCGAAAATTCCAAACAAATAATGGGGGAAATAACAATTCCCGAAGAAATTGTTAAAGGAGGAGATTTGGAATTAAATAATCTTCCTGCAATAAATGCAAAAATAAAAACCTTGCTTAGTAAAGACGTTTCTAAGGTTTTAGAGGTTGTAATGGCAGGGGGGCTTTTTGCAAAAGCTTCCGATATTCATATCGAGCCCGAAGAAAAAACCACAAAAATGAGAATGCGGCTTGATGGAATACTTCACGATTTAATTGTTCTTGATAAAGATGTTTCTCGAAAACTTGTTTCCCGCATTAAGCTTCTTTCTAAAGTAAAGCTTAATGTTGAAGACCGTCCTCAAGACGGGAGATTTACAGTAGTCCTCCCCTTTAGAGAAAAAACTCTTGAAATAGAAATAAGAATGTCTGCCTTGCCTTCCGAACACGGAGAAACTATTGTAATGAGAATTCTTGATCCAAGAAAATTAATTAAACTCGATGAGCTGGGCTTAAGAAAAGATTTGTTTGAAACTTTTAAAAGAGAAATAGAAAAACCAAACGGAATGGTAATTGTTACGGGACCAACAGGCTCGGGTAAAACAACAAGTCTTTATGCTTTTTTAAAAACAATAAATAAGCCGGGAGTAAAAATAATTACTATCGAAGATCCTGTAGAGTATCATCTTGGAGGAATATCGCAAACCGAAGTAAATTCTGAAAGAGGATATACTTTTGCCAATGGCTTAAGAGCAATTGTAAGACAAGATCCCGATGTTATTCTTGTTGGTGAGATAAGAGACCTGGAAACCGCTCAAATAGGTATGCAAGCAGCACTCACCGGACATCTTGTTTTTTCAACCCTTCATACAAACGATGCTCCCGGAGCAATATCAAGACTTATTGCGCTGGGAGAAGATACAGCAACAATTGCCCCTTCAATTAATATGGTTATTGCTCAACGTCTCGTAAGAAAAGTTTGCCCTCATTGTGTAAAATTTGAAAAAGCTACATCCGAAACAATTGAAAGATTAAAAAAAGAAATGGAAACCGTAAAAGAAGATATTTTCACTCTTCCTTCTTCTGTTGATGTTCCTATAGTAGTGGGTTGCAAGGCTTGCAGTTTTACAGGATACAGTGGAAGAGTAGGAATATTTGAGGCCTTTCTTTTGGATGAAGAGATGGAAGAGCATCTTTATAAATCTCCTTCAATAGCGCAAACAAGAGAAAAAGCAATTAAAAAAGGAATGGCAACAATGAGGCAAGACGGCATTATAAAAGTATTGGAGAGAAAAACTACTTTGGATGAAGTTGATCGCGTAACTTAATTTTTTATATAATGCCAAAAAATAAAAAAATATCTCCGATTTTTAATCAAGAAGACAAAACTCTTGACCTTGCTTTAAGGCCTCGCGCTTTTGAGGATTATGTAGGACAAGAAAATATCAAAAAAAACATACAGATTATTATAGAAGCTGCAAAAAAAAGAAAAGATCCTTCTATCGAGCATATTCTCTTTTACGGAAACTCGGGTCTTGGGAAAACAACACTTTCTTATTTGGTTGCAAAAAAAATGGGAGTAGGTATTCGCACAATAGCGGGTCCATCAATTAAAAAAAGTGGTGATTTAGCTGCAATTCTTACTAATTTGAGAAAAGGAGACATTCTTTTTATTGATGAAATACACCGAATAAATACAACATGTGAAGAAGTTATCTATCCGGCCATGGAAGAGTTTAAATTAAATCTTATTGTTGGAAAAGGTCCTATGGCAAGAACAATGAACCTAAAGATACCCCCTTTTACTTTAATAGGAGCAACAACTCGTCTCGCTCTTCTTTCATCACCGCTTCGAAGTCGTTTTGGAGCAACTTTTCGCCTTGATTCATATAGCACACAAGAAATTGAAAAAATAATTAAAAAATCTGCCTCCCTTCTAGAAATTAAAATGAAAAAAGAAGCAATTACGACAATAGCTTGTCGCTCACGTTTTAATCCCCGCGTCGCCAATCGTCTTTTAAAAAGAGTACGTGATTTTTCCGAAGTAAATGGTAATAAGATTATTGAAAAAGATGAGGCTGAAAAAGCTCTCTCTTTTCTGAATATTGACGAAGCCGGGCTGGAATCAGGAGATAAAAAAATACTTAAAACTCTTCTTAAAAAATTTGATGGGGGTCCGGCCGGACTACAATCTCTTTCCATAGCCTCTCAAGAAGAGGAAGAGACAATTATTGAAATATATGAGCCTTACCTTATGCAAGCCGGTTTTATTAAAAGAACTCCCCGTGGAAGAATAATAACGCAAAAGGCGATAGATTATTTAAAGAAAAATAAATAAAAAAATTATTTAATAATTTTTATTATGCTTTTTTTTGCTTTTTTGTTTTTTTTACTTTTCTTTCCTTCGTTTACCAATGCTTTAATAATTACAGAAGTTCAAATAGAAGGAGAGAGTGTTGATGATTGTTATATAAAAATTTACAATCCTTTAAAAGAAGATATTGATATTTCCGGTTATAATATTCGAAAAAAATCATCAACAGGAAGAGATTCTTCGGTAAGAGTAATTCCCTCGGAAAATAAAATAAAAGGACAAGATTATTTTACTTGGGCAAGCTCAAGAAACAAAAACTTTCCTTCCCTTATAGGTGCCGATATTTATTCAACGCAATACCTATCTAAAGATAATAGTATTGCTATTTTTAATGATCAGGGAGAGCTGCTCGATGCATTGTCTTGGGGAGAAGGGGAAGACCCTTATGTTTTAGGAAATTCAATTGAAAATCCAAAAAAAGGACAAATAATAAAAAGAAAAGAAGAAGAAGGTGTTTATAAAACAAAAGGAGACAATTTCTCCGATTTCTATCTTTACCCTTCCTCCACCTCTTCTTTTAAAATAAAAAATATAGAAAAAGAAAAAACACAAAAAGAAGAAATAAATGTTTTTCTTATCTCGTCTGTTCTTTCTTTTCTTTTGGCAAGTATTATTATTTATTTAAAAAAGAAATGGCAGGGCACAGTCACGCAAAAAATATAAAAAGAAAAAAAGAAGCAACCGACAAAAAAAAATCAACCGCTTTTTCAAAAATATCTCGTCTTATTATTGCCACGGTAAGAGAGAAAGGGAAAGATCCGGAGAAAAATCCTTCCCTAAGATCGGTTATAGAAAAAGCAAAAGAAGCGGATATGCCCAAAGAAAACATTGAAAGGGCAATAAAAAGAGGTGCCGGAGAGGGAGAGGAGGGAGCTCTTTCTCCTTTTCTTTTTGAAGCTTACGGACCAAAAGATTTAGCTCTTATAATTGAAGGATATACCGATAACAGAAACAGAACTTTCTCACAAATAAAAGAAATAATCAAAAAAAATAATGGTAAAATTGCAGATCCGGGATCGGTTAAATGGCTCTTTGATCAAAAAGGAATTATAGAGTTAGATAAAGATAATATAAATGAAGATATTTCTCTTAAACTAATTGAAAAAGGAGTTGAAGATATTCAAGAGAAGGAAAATTTTATTATTCTTTATACTTCTTTAAATAAAATAGAAGAGATAAAATCTTTTCTCGAGAGTCAAAAAATAAAAATCAATTCTTCTTTACCTGGGTGGAAGCCTAAGACAAGAATAGGAAAAAACGATAATTATAATAATATAGTAAACGAGCTTCTTCAAAACGACTCTGTTGAAGAAGTTTACTCAAATATATGATAGCAATAGGAATAGATCCGGGAACAGCAACAACCGGCTACGGAATTGTTAATTTGAAAGAAGATTCTTTTTCTTTAATTGAGTATGGAGTAATTAAAACCGATAAGGATTTACCTACCCCAAAAAGACTTTATATATTAAGCAAGGAAATCTCTTCTTTAATAAAAAAACATTCACCATCTTTTCTTGCAATTGAGAATGTTTATTTTTTTAAAAACCTAAAAACAGCTCTTCCCGTAAGTCAGGCAAAAGGGGTAATCATGCTTACAGCCGAAAAAGAAAAAATACCCGTTTATGAATTTACTCCTCTTGAAATAAAAATGACCATTACCGGCTACGGAAAAGCAGATAAAAATCAGGTTCAAGAAATGATTAAATTAACTCTTGCACTAAAAAATATACCCAAGCCCAATGATGCAGCCGATGCTCTTGGAGCGGCAATCTGCGGCATACTCAAAAAAAACTCTCCCTTTTAATTGAAAAAAGCTCCTTTTTGAGGTAAAATTAAGGTTATGAAAAAAGAAAGGAAGGAAAAAATAAAAACAATAATTGGTAATATTTTTTATCTTTTTGTAATTTTTACACTTACAGGGGTTTTTTTATTGCTTTTTATTTTTGTTTATTTTTCAAAAGATCTTCCAAGACCGGAAAGATATGATGACAGGCCCATAGCTCAACCCACTACCATATACGATAGATCGGGAGAAAATGTTCTTTACACTATTTACGTTGAAGAAAAAAGAGAACTTACTTCTCTTGATAATGTACCGGATCATTTTATAGATGCTCTTCTTGTTGCAGAAGATAGAAATTTTTATGAGCATATTGGTATAGATTTTAGAGGCATATTACGCTCGGCTATTTTAAATTTAAGAGAGGGAAGAACTGTTGCCGGAGGGTCAACAATATCTCAGCAATTTGTCCGTTCCTCAATTCTAACAACAGAAAGAGAAATAATAAGAAAAGTAAGGGAAATAGTTTTAACTCTTGAGCTTGAAAGAAGATACCCTAAAGAAGATATTTTAGAATTTTATCTTAATCAAATACCTTTTGGCTCTAATGCGTATGGAATAGAGTCAGCAGCGCAAACTTTTTTTAATAAAACCACTAATGAGCTGAGTTTAGCAGAATCAGCAATATTGGTTTCCGTAATTCCTGCTCCTACTTATTTTTCACCTTATGGAGAAAATGTAGATAGATTAGAGCAAAGAAAAGAAAGATTATTAAATACAATGTATTCTTTAGATAAAATAGAAAAAGAGGAATTAGAGGAAGCACTGGAAGAGGAAATTGAATTTCATCAATCAAAAACATATTTAAGAGCGCCTCATTTTATAATGATGGTAAAAGAAGAATTAGAAAGCAAATACGGTGAAGAAAGATTGTATGAGGAAGGTTTCAATGTTTATACTTCAATAGATTATGAAATGCAATTAATGGCAGAAGAAATAGTAAAAAAGGGTGTAAGAAATAATGCTGGGAAAAATTCATATAATGCATCTATGACAGTAATAGATCCCCATAGTGGAGAAATTTTAGCAATGGTTGGTTCTGCTGACTATTTTGCAGATCCTTATCCTGAAAATTGTACTCCCGGTTTAGATTGTATGTTTGACCCTTTTACAAATGTTGCTCTAAGAGGAAGACAACCCGGATCAGCTTTTAAACCATTTGTTTATGCTACAGCATTTCAAAATGGTTACTCGGGATACACTACGGTAATGGATGAGCAAACTAATTTTGGAACGCCCAGTGATCCTTATATCCCAAGAAACTATGATGGTTTATTTAGAGGGGAGGTTACCTTAAGAGATTCTCTTGCTCAATCATTAAATGTTCCCTCCGTTAAAGTATTAAAAGATCTCGCCGGATTAGAGGAGAGTGTAGAAAATGCAAGAAGATATGGAATGAGTCTTGATAGGTCTCCTCAAGAATATGGTCTTCCGTTGGTTTTGGGAGCCGGAGAGGTTAAATTAAAAGAAATGACTTCTGCTTACGGTGTTTTTGCTACAGAAGGTTATAAAACAGAACCTATATCAATTTTAAAAATAACAGATCAAAATAATAATATTATTGAACAAAAAACGGTAAACTCACGACAAGTAATGCAAAGCAATATTGCAAAAGAAATAACATCAATACTTTCTGATAATAATGCCCGAGCACCTGTTTTTGGCTTTAACTCACCATTAAACTTTCCTTATCATGAGGTTGCAGTAAAAACAGGAAGTACTCAAAGATTTAGAGATGCTTGGTGTATAGGCTATACTTCTGATATAGTTGTTGGAGTTTGGACAGGTAATAATGATAACACTTCAATGATTAACGCTCCGGGAGTTAGTGTGGCAGCCCCTATATGGAGATCTTTTATGGAATATTACTTAAGTAATTAATTTTTTATAGGCATTACTACGTAAATATAATCACTTTTACCAACAGGTTTCAATACTCCCGGAGCACTCTCATTACTTGCCTCAAAAATAACCTCAGAGCTTTTCATATTAGTTAATCCATCGAGTAAAAATCGATAATTAAAAGAAATTTTAACTTCTTCTCCTTCTGATTTTCCTTCTATTTTTGCTTCATAATTACCTAAATCATTATTTCCACTTTTTAAATAAACCTCTCCTTTTTCAGGTGATATATGTAGATTAACTTCATTAATTTTACTTGCAAAAACACTTCCGGCTTTTACTTTATTAAGAAAATCTTCTCTATTTATAATCACCTGTGTTTTATACTCTCCCGGAATAATACTCTCGTAATTAGGATAATTACCCTCTATTATTTTTGAAGTAAGCTCAATCTTAGAATGATCAAAATCATCCATTATTACTTTAAATAATATCTGATTTTCCCCAAAAATAACAGTAATATCCTTCTCTTCTTCTTTAAATATATTAATAATTTCTCTTGCTGTTCTTTGAGGAATGATAAAAGAAAAATCACCATCTTCTTCTTTTTTAACTTTTACCTTTTTCTCAGCAAGTCTATAACTATCAGTTGCAACAATTTTCAATTCATCTTCATTAAAAGAAAAAAGTATTCCTGATATTTCCGGTTTAACTTTTGACATTGATGGTATATCTATTATCTGAGAAAGACTATCACACAAAACATTACTATTTACAATAAAACTCTTTTCCTTACTAAAAGAAGGAATTTCCGGAAAATCATCAACACTAACCCCTCTTATCTGTGTTTTATATTCCTTGCAATCAATAAAAAGATTACTATTTTCTTCCTTTAAATTTATTTTATCGTTGGGTAAAAAATTAATAAATGAAGAAAGTGAGTTGTAAGGAATAGCGATCCCACCTTCTTTCTCCACCTTAACTAAAGTCGACCACTTAATACCTATCTCCAAATCCGTTGCTGATAAACCTAAAAACCCATTCCTAGAATCCATTAAAATATTTTTTAATATAGGTAAATTTGATGATTTAGATGATGCTCGTCCAACAATACTCAAACCTTCTTTTAAATTTTTTTGTAATAAATCAATATTCATAAATATATTATATTATTAATTATAGTAATAAGTGACCTTAATAACTTTATTTTTAAGAACAAATAAGGGGAAGAAAAGTGGTGTAAAAATAGTGTCAAAAAAAGGAAATATTATGGGGAAAAATAAGGGTTATTTTAGAAAGTTTACTTATTCAGGTTTTATTCTTATGTTTTTACATAATAATTCCCCCTTTTTTCCACAACTTATGTAGTTGTTAAACTTTCTTCTATATATGAAATTTCCTCTTTAATATCATTATTTTTTTTAACTTCGTTTTCTATTTTTGAAAAGGAATACATTATTGTTGTATGATCTTTTCCACCTATTTTTTTTGCAATATAAGGAAAAGAATAATTTAAATTTTTCCTTAAAATATATATTATTATTTGTCTTGATTTTACTATTTCTCTCTTTCTTGATTTTCCCGTTATATCTTTTTCATTAACATCATAAAAATCAGAAACAGTTTTTATTAATTTACTAAAAGAAAGAGAGGATGAAGATATTTGATTAATATTTTTAATGATTAATTTTACATCCTCTATATTGATATTTTTTTTGGTTATTTGTTGTTGTATTATTATTTTATTTAAAACTCCCTCAAGTTCTCTTATATTTTTTTTAACGTTATCTGCAATATAGTAATAGACATTATCCGGAAAAGAAAATCCTTTTTCTTTTGCTTTTGCTTTTAAAATAGCTGCTCTTGTTTCTGTATCGGGGCAACCTATATCTGCAATCATACCTCCCTCAAATCTTGACCTTAATCTATCTGTAAGAGCACTGATTGATTTTGGGTGTCTGTCGGATGAAAGTATAATTTGTTTATTTTTTTCGTAAAGCTCATTAAAGGTATGAAAAAATTCTTCTTGTGTTTTTTCTTTTCCGGATAAAAACTGAATATCATCAATAATAAAAACATCAATATCTTTATATTTATATTTAAAATCATCCATTTTATTCCCTCTAATAGCTGATATTATTTCAGATATAAATTTTTGAGCAGGAATATAAAGAACTTTTTTTTCTTTATTTTTATTTATTTTATTCCCAATTGCTTGGAGTAAGTGAGTTTTACCAAGTCCGGTTTTACTGTAAATAAAAAGAGGGTTATAAACAAATCCCGGATTATCGGATACAGCAAAACCCGCAGCATGAGCAAGTTCATTAAAAGGGCCTATTACAAAATTATCAAAAGTATATTTAGGATTTAATCCCGTTTCGGGATCCAAAGAGAGTTCTTGAAATTCCATTTGAGGGTGATTATTGTTTTCTACTTTTATTGCTTCTTTCTTTTCATCAGTATTATTTGCTAAAATAATATAATCAATATCTTCTATATTACTATTAACATTTTTTAATGATTTTAATATTTTCTTGTGATATTTCTTTTTAATCCAACTTTTAACAAAATTACTAGGAACAGAGATAATTGCCTTGTTATCTTTTATTTCGGATATGCTTGTTTTCTTGAACCATGTTTTAAAGTTAGGTTCTGATATATCCAATTGAATTTGAGCTAAAGCGCTTTTCCAAAGGTTTTCTTTTTCCATAAAAAGATTTTTTAAATAAGGCAAATAAATAAAACTAAAGTGATTATAACATATAAAATTTAATTGTGGAAAACCCCTTAAATATATAAAAAAGAGGAAAAGATGTGGAAAAAATGGGGAAAGAAAAAATTATTTCTTTAAAATATATAAAAATACAATTATTTAAAAATTAATTTAAATATTTAATATTTTTTACTTTTTTTATTATTTGTTTTTGCTATAATTAAAAAGATTATTACTTTAAATATTTTTAAAAATGAATAAAAAAATATATATAATAACAGGAATTGTTCTTTTTTTAATAATAATTCTTTTTTTCGTTTTTAGAAAAGAAGAAAATGATATAGATCCTGTAGTAGATGATAAAGATGATGTAATTTATGAAATTAGCAAGGAAAGAAAGAGAGAAATCGAAGAAAAAAAGGATAAAGATTTTTATGAGGAAAACATAATAGAATATCTTGGATGGACGGAAAAGGATTTTGTAGAAAAACACGGAAGACCTGACAGAGTAACACAGCATTATTTAGGAGGTGAAGTTTTTCATTATGAAGAAATGAATATGTCACTTCTTTTCTCAAAAGAAGGTGTTGTAAGTAATATTTCTTTAAGTTCGGGGGCAGAGGTTTTAGGGGTAGAGGTGGGGATGACATTTAATCAAATAAAAGAAATATTAGGAGAACCCACTTACGGGCCTGACATAGATGAGCATGATGGGGATTATTTTATGAATTATTTTTTAGGAGATAAAACAGAAGATTTGGGAGAGCTTGAGTTATGGATTTCTGCTGATGAAAGAGATGGCAAAACTACAAGAATAGATATTTTATGGAAAAAGTATAGTAAATAAAATTGACTTTTCCCTTAAATTAAAGTAGAATATACGAGCTTAATTAATGTAAAATGATTTTATTATGTCTTATTCGGGAACTCTAAAAAAAAGAAAAAGAAAAAAAACTCATGGTTTTTTGGTTAGAAAAAGAACTAAAGGAGGAAAAAATGTCCTAAAGAGTAGAATAAAGAAAGGGAGAAAGAAAATTTCGGCCTAGCTTTTTTAAATAACAAAAAATCAAAAACTCTTTTTTTAATATGTTGCCTCTTAAAAATCGTCTTAAAAAAAAAGAAGAGTTTAAAGAAGTGTTTCGAAAAGGCAGGTCTTTTTCGAAACATTTTTTTATTATTAAATTTAAAGAAAATAATTTAAGTGAAAGTAGGTTTGCTTTTAGTGTTCCAATAAAACAAGAAAAAAAGTCTGCAAAAAGAAATAAGCTAAAAAGAGTTTTTCGTGAGGTGGTTAAGTGCTTTCTACCACTAATTAAAAAAAATGCAGATATTGTTTTTATTATTAAAAGTCAATCTATTGAATGTTCATATAAAGAAATAAAAGAAGAAGTTCAAGATTCGTTTAAAAAGATAAATATAATTTAAAATGAGTGTTTTCTACTTTTTAATATATCAACCATTATTTAACTTACTTATATTTTTTTACAATATAATTCCTTTGTTTGATTTGGGTGTGGCAGTTATATTAATGACTATTTTCATAAAATTAATTCTTTGGCCACTTGGAATAAAGGCGGCAAGATCTCAAAAAGAAATGGAAGAGATACAGCCTGAAGTAAAAAAGGCTCAAGAAAAATACAAGGAAGACAAAGAAAAGCAGGCGAAGGTAATAATGGAGTTATATAAAGAGAGGAAGGTAAACCCTTTTTCCGGGATACTTACTCTTTTTATTCAACTACCTATACTTATTTCACTTTTTCAAATATTTAGAAGGGGTTTGGAAAATGAAGAAATGAAACATTTGTATAGCTTTGTGGCAAATCCGGAAATTACCAAAGAAACATATACTTTTTTGGGAACTATTGATTTATCTTCTCCTCATGTGGGGCTTGCTGTTTTAGCTGCTCTTGGACAATATATACAAATGAAGATGACGGTAAAAAAGAAAGAAGGAGAAGAAAAGAAAGACACTGCAAAAGCAATACAGTCACAAATGATATATTTTCTCCCTGGATTTACTTTTATAATATTACTTAATATTCCTTCTGTTATAGGACTTTATTGGATAATAACGGTCCTTTTTTCTGTTTTTCAACAATATATTATTAAAAAAGAAGATAAAGGAAAAGAAAAATGAATGAAATAAAAAAAATAATTAAGGATATTTTTTATTTTATAGATCCGGACATAAGAGTTGATTTTTATCTCAAAGAAGAAAACTCTCTTCTTGTGGATGTTAAGATGAAAGATGCTCAAATATTAATTGGAGAAAGAGGGCAGACTCTTATAGAGATAGAGGGGTTGATAAAAAAAATAAAAAGAAAAAAAACAAAAGAACCTCTTTTTATTAATTTAGATATTAATGATTATAAAAAAAGAAAAGCAGATTATCTAAAAGAGCTTTCCATAGAAGCGGCAGACGAAGTAGCGTTAACAGGTTTGGAGAAAAAATTTCCAGCAATGTCTTCTTTTGAAAGAAGGGTTGTTCATATTACTCTCGCAAAAAGAGATGATGTAGAGACAGAGAGTATAGGAGAAGGCGAAGAAAGAAGTGTTATTATAAAAAAGCTACCTAAATAAAGGTAAAACAATATAATAAGAAGCACAAGAATCATAAGCCATATAGTAAGGAATCACATCACGAGGATTACATTTATTCATATGATGCTCTTTTAAGTCAGGATAAGGTCTTGAATCTAAAAATATTCCACACTGAGTTCCTTCTTCTCCCCAACCCATATCCTCTGAGAGACCTACTGCATAATTTCCATCTATATCTATTGACCAAACCTCATCTATAGAAAGAGGCCTAAAGATTTCTGTCTTTATATCTAAATCTTCAAAAGGATAATTTTCATTAAAGTCCGGTCTTAGGTAAGCAGTAACTCGACCCTCTTCTAAGGGTTCCATATCAACAGGAATAACGGTAATAGAAGAAACCCCCTCCGGGATGGAGTGAAAATCCTTAGGTTCTTTTCCATCGTGATAAAGAAGCTTACATCTTCCCCTGAAGGCGCGCTCTTCATGAAGAAGTATCGCATAATGATATCCCATCACTTCTCCATATCTATCCAAGTGGTTTGCAATGCGAATAGCTTTTACGGGAAGGCCCTCTAAATCTCTGCGAGAATTTCTTATTCTATAAATACTATCCATTGATTCATCTATATCTTCCGGTATTGTGCTTTCAGTAGAAAGGTATATTCCGTGAGGAAAGGGATCATCAACTTCCGCAACTTCCCAAACAGAGAGCTCAACTAATTGAGGGTTAATATTAGAAAGAAAAACTACGGAAGAAAGAACAATTATTAGTCCAAAAAGAGAAGCTGTAACTCTTTCTTTCCCTTCCTTTACTTTAATGGGATTATCTCGAGCTGTTATAATTAGAGAGCCTCCTTTAATAAGAGATAAAACGGCTACTATTAAGGCAACAACAATTAAAAGTTGAGCCATATAAGAAACATATTCAGGAAGACCCTCTCCAGGCTCATAAACCGGAGTTCTGCCGTCTATTTCGGGATATCTTGCTTCAAAATCGGTTAAGCCGGCAAAAGGCATTAGAAGAAAGAGGGAAAGAAAAACAAAAAAAACACGAAAATTTATTTTTTTTAAAAAAGAAAACATTTTATTTTTAAGCTTTATTCTTTAAAGCAACAAAACCAATTAAGGTAACTCGTGTTTATAATATTATCACCTCTTTTTGTTTTTGTATACCGTGGGATATCTTTTTCTTCTGTAATAGGCCCGTAGATTAGACTCTGAGGCGTATTCTTGTAATCTTTTAAAGAATCAAGATCTTCCGGGCGAGTAATACAACCGTCAAACATATAACGAGAATAATTTAGTTTTCGGGAAATTAGTTCCTGTAAAGGAATAAGTATTTCTTCTTCTTGACAGGTCAAGCTTTCTTCATCTGTTCTTATATCTTCATTCAAAGAGTGGCAAATATTTTCTGAAGGCTTATTAAAATAACCATCTGTCAAAAGAAGAATTTTTTCTTTAGTTTTCGAAATGGCTTTTTTTGTTTCTTTTATTTTTTTATTATTTTCTTTTATTTCTTCCAAAGGGCAATCAAAAAAGCAAACACCTTCATTATCTTCTTTTTTGCAATAACAAGTGCAAGAAGAAGAAAGGTTGTTTATTAACTTTTGTTGCTTTAATAATCTTTCAACTTCATCTATATAATAATCTATTTCATCAACTAAGCTTACCAAATATCTCCAAGAAAGCTCAAAGGCCTCTCCTACCGGAATTTCTTCTCCACAAAAAAGATTATTGTAATCTGAAAAGCCTTCTCTTTCTGACAATTCGAGAAAAGAGGAAGCCTCTCGCCTTTCTATTTCCAATTTATCTATTATTTCGTATAGTTCTTCTTCGGAAAGAAAACGAGGATCTATATTATTTTCTAAAAGATAATTATCCAGTGTCTGAGTATCACTTTTTGCAAAAACTTCTTTTGCAGAAAAAGGTTGTAGAATATTTGAAAGGGAGAAAGAATTATTTTTTTGTGGCAAAAAATTATTTTCCAAAAAAGAATACCATCTTTCAGTATCTATAAAAGGAGCCGGATTTACTTGTTTTCCGGTATGAATTACAAAGGGGTAAGAAACGTTTTTTCTTACTTCGTAATGGAGGTGGTATCCCGTACTTCTTCCCGTAGTTCCCATTCCTGCTATATATTCACCTCTTCTAACATTATCACCTCTTTTAACTTGCAAAGAACCCGGTTCCAAATGAGCGTAATAAGTAACGAGATCTTCTTCCAAGTCATTGTGAAGAGACTTAGAGTGATAGATAATAATTAATTTTCCATAGCCCGTTGTTTGACTTCCCGCCCATCCGGAAAAAATAACCTCTCCTTCTTCGGCTGCAAAAATAGGTGTATTTCTTGGTCCTGCAAGATCTAATCCTCTATGAAAAACAACCCTTCCGGTAAAAGGATCTCTTCTTGATCCAAATGGACTTGTGATGCGTGTTATGTCGGGGCTTACAGGGGGATAAAGAGTTGTTCTTGTGTCTATTGGGGGGGGAGGAAGGTCTCTGGGAATTGAGATTCTTGCTCCGGCATCTTGAATACCTTTTTCTTTAGCCTCTCTTGCAATTTCTTTTGCTGTAATTAGAGCGTCTTTTGCAAAATTTTCTTCTACATAAAATACTATTGGATCATTTTTTGCCACAAAATTACCATTCCTTTCTAATTTATAGGTGGTGTTGTAAAGCCATTTTTGCCAATCCCAATAATAAGGTCCAATCTCTGTTTTTTCTGTGCTTGTTGTTAAAAATATTTCTTCCGATGGATAGACATGTCTTTTAAGAAGAAAGTCGTTGTAACTAATAAGGTCTTCACTTAAAAGACTTTTCATTATTACGGACTTATAAAGATGATAAAGATCTTCTTCCAGTGGCTTTTTTGCCTTATGTAAATTTTCCAAGCTATCTAAAGTTTCTTTTGTATAAATATTTATTTGATTTATCTTTTCTTCAAGTTGGGGATTTATTTCCGTGCAAGAAGAAATATTTTCTCTTATTTTGTCAAAATCATTTTCTTTTAATATGGTGGGAGGTGTTGTGCTTTCATCGTCTTCTCTTAAAATTTCTTCTTTTTCATAAAAGATGTCTTCTCTTAGACTGTCTTGCTCTTCTAAAATTCCTCCCTTAGACCAACTGGTTACACCAAAAACTTCAGTAGCGGAAAAGAAGTCCAAGAAAGAAGAAAGAAAAGTTTTTATTTCTTCTTTGGATGATTCTTTAGAGGGTGTTGTTTCGTTTAATACACAAGAGCTTCCTACAAAGCAATTTTCGCTATATTCTTCAAGTTCTCTTATTAATTTTTCATTTTCTTCATGCAAAAGAGTTAATGATTTTTTTGTTTTTTCTGTTTTGTTTAGAATATTGCTTATTTTTTCTTTAGCGCTTTCACCTAAGACAGCATCTTCCATTAAAAGACCAAAGGGGATTTGAAAGAAAGCGTTTTGCCTTTCCCATTCAATTTCCGGTGCTTGTGGGATTTGAGCTCCCATAAGATCTCTGGGAGTAAAAATAACCATACGAGAATCCAAAAGCAAAAGAAGAGTGTAAGAGGAAATAATAATAAAGCCACCATGAAGAGCACTCAGTGTCCAATTTTTTGCGTTTCTTTTCTTTTCCGGATTTTCTGAGGAAAGGTAGTAAAGAATAAAAGAATAAAAAAGAACACCAAAGACAACAAGGGCTGAGATAAAGAGAAAAAAATGAAAGATGTAGCCCATAAAAAGAGGAAATGCTTCCTCTTGATTACTGCTTTCTATTATTTCTTGAGGAGATTCAATTCCTAAGATAGAAGGATAGGTAGCTTCTGTTTGCGCAAAAGCAAAAGAAGAGAAAAACAGAAAGACAAAGACAAAAAAGAAAGTCAATAATACTTTATTCATTTTTTCATTAT
>PWJI01000041.1 GCA_003560095.1 Candidatus Nealsoniibacteriota bacterium | reverse complement strand
GAGGAAGTCCAGAAAAGGCAAAAGAAGCAACCAATCTTATAAAATGGGCGCTCATTGGCTTGGCAATCATTCTTGTTGCCGAAGGAATTACTGCAGTGATTGCCGATATAATGGGAGTGGAAGTAGAAGATTAATTAAAGTAAAAATATGAAAAATATAATTAGTAAAAACAAAAACATAATACTTTTTGTATCGTTTTTTTTCTTATTTCTTCCTTTCTTGGGAGTTGCCGAAAATGGAGCACTAATAGAGTCGGGCGACGATGTTATAGAGATTTTTAGAAGAATAGGTGTTTGGCTTTTTAGGGTATTTTTAGTTGCAACAGTGATTGCTTTTATTATTACGGGGTTTTTCTATCTTACCGCTTCGGGAAATCCTAACAATATGCAAAGAGCTCACAATATGCTTAAATATGCTCTTATTGGTGTTGTTGTTGCGCTTTTGGCCGGTTCTGCTGTTGGAATAATGGAAAGTTTTCTTGATGTAAGTAACGGAAATTCTTGACCTTATTTTAAAAATCCATTATCCTAAAAAAAAGGAAAAGGAAAAACAAGAGAAAGGTCGTAGAAAATAAAAAATAGCGAAAAGGTTTTTAATTTAAATTATAAAACAATTAAAAAACAAGAAGATGAAAAAATCATTTCTTATATTATTTTTGGGGATGCTTCTTGCTTTATCATTTTTCCCTCTTGTCGGTAGTACAGATTATGGGAGCGACAGACCTCCTGAATTGGTTACAACTCCCGGACAACTAATTGGAGTATTGGAATGGATTTTGGGCTTTGTGTGGGTTATTATGGGAATGCTTGTGGTAATAATGTTACTTTATGCAGGTTTTCAATTTGTTACTGCGGCAGGAGATACGGACAAGATAGATAAAGCAAAAACCATGGTGAAATATTCTCTTGTAGGTATTGTGGTGATGGTCCTTGCCGGAGGTGTTATTACTTTAGTAGAAAATATTTTCCGCGAAGCTGCGTAACGAAAAACAATCTTATGTCAATAGAGAGCGTCCTTTAAGGGGCGCTCTTTTCTTGACCTAATAAAATAATTTTATTACTATAAAAGAGTAAAATTATTTAATATTATTTTTAAAAAAATGAAAAAAGTTTTTTTATGGTCAATATTAGCTTTTTTGTTGTTTCTTCCTTTTTCTTTTGTTATAGGAGGTGATGACATAGACGAGGTTCCCGAATATATTCCTGACAAGGAAGCTATAATCAATCTTTTAGACTCTTTGCTGGTTTGGATATGGGGAGCAATGCTTATTATTGTTGTTATGATTTTTCTCTATATTGGGTTTCAATTTGTTACTGCTTCGGGAAATCCGGACAAAATAGAGAACGCAAAAAAAATGCTTAAATGGGGATTGGTTGGTGTTGTTGTTATGGTTCTCTCGGGAGGCATTGTTTATTTGATAATAAATATTCTTGAAGAAGGAGCATCTTAAAAGGAATAAAAAGTATTGCCCCGGTTTTATTCCGGGGCTTTTTGTTATATAATTTATCTTGGAAAAGCCCTCGTGGCGGAACTGGTAGACGCGCACGGCTTAGGACCGTGTCCTAAATATGGGGTGGAGGTTCGAGTCCTCTCGAGGGCACAAAAAAATACACAAACTTTTGTTTGTGTATTTTAATAAAGAGGAAATTTTAAATCTTTATATCTCTACTTTTCTTCTTTTTTCTCTTTCTATTTTAGGGGCTTTTATTGTAAGAACTCCCTCTTTTATATCTGCCTCAAGCCTTGAAGGGTCGGTTTCTTCCGGAAGAACAACTTCTCTTCTGAAAAAACCGTAAAAACATTCATTTGTATAAAAATCAACTATTTCTTCGTCTTTGGGTCTTTCTCTGTTTCCTTTGATTATAACCATATCTTTTTCGGTAACAATTTCCAGATCATCTTTTTTTACTCCCCCAACCGGTGCTTGAATGATAATGTTTTTTTCTGTACTATAAACATCTACCGCAAGCTCACCTGCTTTTTTAAACAAAGGCTTTTCTTTGGACGAAGATTTTTTTTCGGTATTCTCTTTGTTATTTTTTTCTTCTATTTTTTTGGTTTCCCACTGATTATTTTCTTCTTGGTTGTTTGGTTGGTCTTTTTTTTCTTTTTTCATATTTTTAAAATTATTTACTACACTTAAAATTAGCACTCTTTGAGTTAAAAAACAAGATTTACGAGACAAGGCAAGTTGCTTTCATTTTTTTTATTTTTCTTATAAAAAAAGAAAGAATTAATGCACAAAAAAACAAAAGGGCAAAAGTTAGAAGCATATATATTGTTTCGTTCATTTTTGCTGCAAAGAGATTATATATTCCGTGTAAAAAAGAAACAAGGATAAGGCCGTAGAAAATAAGTGTTTTTTTGTTTAAATTGCAAGCGTAAGCCAAAAAAACACCCAAAATTCCCGAAGCTAAGGCATGAAGAAAGGTTCCGCTAACAAAGCGAATAGAAGAAAGCCTTGCCATTTCCAGTGTGCTTTCCGTCATAGAAGAAAGATAAATAATATTTTCCAATGCCGCAAATCCCAGTGCTGCCGTTATTATATAAATGACAAAATCAATTGGTTCGTCGAGCGCAGGATGACTTTTAATAGCAAAAAAGAACGCCAAATACTTAAAAAGCTCTTCAGAAAAACCGACAACAAAAAAGGTGTGAAATATATAATAGGCATAAGAAAAACCGACAAAAGGAAGAATTATGGAGTGTGATATTATTTGAAAAAGATACCCTGCTATTGCAAAAAGTCCCCCCACTAAAAAAACATAAGCTATAAGACGTTTTGGCTCGGGGTCAATGTCTTTTTCAAGATAATAAAAAAGCCAAATCAAGCTTGGAAGTACGGCAAAAGTTAGAAGAAGAAAATAAAACATTTATGTTTATTCTTTTATATTTTTAAAATCGTTATAAATTTTCATGTTTGCGTCCGCTTTTACATCTTCAAAAGAAAGTCTTTCTTTTGAAGCAAAAGAAGCTATACCAATCATATTGGCATTATCTGTCGAAAGAGAAACAGGTGGAAGAAAAAAAGGTATTAAAGGAAACTCTTTATCCAATTTTTTAACCTTTTCTCTTAGTTTTTTATTAGCGGTTACACCTCCTCCCAAAATAGCTGTTTTTGCGTTATATTCTTTTATTGCTTTTTTAAGCTTAAATACCAATACATCAACTATTGCTTCTTGCGTTTCGTAGGCCATTTGGTTTATGTAATTTTTATTCTTTTGAACTTTTTCTTCGCGAGAGAGAAAATCATAAAGAGCAGCGGTCTTAAGTCCGGAAAAACTAAAATCATAATTTTTGCTATGCATCATTGGCTTTGGAAGATTGATATCAAAAGGCTTTATTTTGTTTGTTTTTGTTTCCCATAAATGAGCTTTTTTGGAAATTTCCGGACCACCCGGATACCCTAATCCCAAAACACGAGCAATCTTATCAAAGCATTCGCCCGCCGCGTCATCTCTGGTTTTTCCAATAAGCTCATAAGAAGAAAGAGAATTTATCAAAAGAAGCTCGGTGTGTCCTCCGCTTACAATTAGCCCTACTGCCGGAAAATCTATCTCTTTCTTTTCAAGAAGAAAAAATAAAATATGAGCTTTGATATGATTTACGGGAATAATAGGAATATTTAAATAACAAGAAAGAGCACGAGCAAAATTTACCCCTGCCCAAAGACAAGGCTCAAGTCCCGGACCAACGGTTACCGCAATAGCGTCTATTTTTTTTATTTTATTTTTTTTAAAAAAGACCTGAATATCTTTTAGTAGAATACTTTCTCTAAAAAGAATTTCTTTTAAGCTTGAAGCAGTTTTAATAGATCCTTTTTCTAAAAGAGATGCTTTAGAGAGAGCTTTTTTTAAGGAAGGGACAAGATTTTTTTGGTGCTCTCTTTTGGCTTCCGTAGGAAAAACTCCTCCCCATTTTTTATGTATGTCGTCTTGACTGGAAACAACATTTGAAAGAGTGGTTATTTTCCCCTTTTCTTTTTTTAAAACTGCAACACCGGTATCATCACAAGAAGTTTCAATACTTAAAATAATCATAATATTTTATTCTTTATATAGCACTTGATAAAAGCACCAATCTTTGCTATCCTCTTTTCTTAGTTTATCTTTTTTGCAAAAAGCTTGATTCTTTTTTTATTTTATACTAAAATAATTTGCGTAAAAAGGCAAAAAATGGCCCCGTCGTCTAGTCTGGCCTAGGACGCCAGGTTTTCATCCTGGTAACAGGGGTTCGAATCCCCTCGGGGTCACATAAAAAAACGGAGATTAATCTCCGTTTTTTATTACCAAAAGTAGAAAAAGTTGCTTAATATATTGCTCTAAAGAGAAATATCAGCTAAAATGAGAAAGTAAATTAAATAAAAATATGAAAAGAACATTAATAAAAGATTTAAAAAATAATATAGAAAAAGAGGTTCTTGTTTCAGGATGGGTTAGTGTGCGTAGAGATCAAGGAAAACTTGTTTTTTTTGATATACGTGACGGAGGAGGAATTGTCCAGGGAGTTGTTTTACCAAAAAGCGAGGCAATGGAAACGGCAAAACAAATTCGGCCCGAATTTGTCGTAAATATTATCGGCAAGGTAAATAAACGTCCCGAAAAAAATATTCAAAAAGAAAAACAAAACGGGGATATTGAGCTTGAAATTCAAAAAATAGAGATAGTAAACGAAGCTAAAACGCCTCCGTTTGACATAACCGAAAATACAATTAACGTTGATGAAGCTTTAAGGTTAAAATATAGATATCTCGATTTAAGAACCTCTCGGCTTAGAGAAAATATTGTTATGAGAGAAAAGATAATAAGGTTTTTTCGAGAGTATATGAACAAAGAAGATTTTATCGAAATAGAAACACCTATTTTAATGAAAGGAACTCCCGAAGGCTCTAGGGAATATATGGTCCCTTCAAGACTTGAAAAAGGGAAATTTTATGTCCTACCTCAATCTCCTCAGCAATTTAAACAGCTTTGCATGGTTGCAGGATTTGAAAGATATTTTCAAATAGCACGCTGTTTTAGAGACGAAGATACAAGAGGAGACAGGCAACCCGAGTTTACTCAATTAGATTACGAAATGGCGTTTGTAGAGCAAGAAGATGTATTAAAATTTACCGAAGAAATGTTTATAGAGCTTGTAAAAAACCTTTATCCGCAAAAACAAATATCCGAAAAACCTTTTCCAAGAATTACCTATAAAGAGGCAATGGAAAAGTATAAAAGCGACAAGCCGGACTTAAGAAAAGACAAAAACAATCCGGACTAGCTTTCTTTTGTTTGGGTTGTTGATTTTCCGATGTTTGAAAAAGATGAAGAAGGAAATATTCAGACTGCGCACCACCCTTTTTGCTCCGTAAAAGAAGAAGATAAAGAAAAATTTATGAAAGGAGAGGATTTACTTAATATAAGAGCAAACTCTTACGACCTTGTTTTAAACGGATACGAGCTAAGTTCGGGAAGCATTAGAATTCATAAAGCAAAAATGCAAGAAAAAGTATTTGAACTTCTTAAAATGAGTAAAGAAGAGCAAGAAGAAAAGTTTGGACATATCTTGGAGGCGTTTAAATTTGGCACTCCCCCTCACGGAGGATTTGCTCCCGGAATTGATAGAATTGTTATGATTCTTCAAAACGAACCCAATATAAGAGAGGTAATCCCTTTTCCGAAAACCGGTGAAGGAAAAGACTTAACAATGGGTGCCCCATCAAACTTAGACAAGAAAAGAATAGAAGAGCTGGGAATTAAATTTTCATAAATCTACTCTAGGTGTATTTTTTCCTTTATTCTTTCTACTCTCTTTTTTAAAAGAGGGTATTTCTTTAGCTCATAATCTTTTTCAAGTATTTCTTTTGCCGTTTCTCTGGCACTTTCTACAAGGTCAATGTCTTTTAATGCTTCCATGGTAAAATCTGCCTTTCCCCACTGCCTTTTGCCCAAGAAATCTCCCGGTCCCCTTATTTCCAAATCTTTTTCTGCAAGCTCAAAACCGTTTTGAGCGGTAAGAAGAGCTTTTAATCTTTTTCTTGTTTTTTCGCTTGACGAAGATGCAAAAAGAAAGCAATAAGACTGAAACTCTCCTCTGCCCACTCTTCCCCTAAACTGATGAAGCTGTGAAAGGCCAAACATTTCGGCTCCCTCAATAACCATTACGCTGGCATTTCTAATATCAATACCAACCTCTATCACGGAGGTAGAAACAAGAATATCTGTTTTTTTGTTTTTAAAGTCTTTCATTATTTTTTCTTTTTCCGTAGATTTCATTTTTCCGTGAAGCATTTCTACTTTAAACTCCGGAAAAACTTCTTTTTCAAGCCTTTCTTTTTCTTCTTCTACCGATTTTAGTCCTTTCCAAGGAGAGTTTTCTTTTTCCTCTCCCTCTTCAATGCGAGGACAAATGAAAAACGCTTGCCTTCCTTCTTTTAGTTCTTTTTTTATAAACTCGTAAGCTTCGTTTCTTTTTTTGGGCGAAATAAGTTTGGTAATTATTTTTTTTCTTTCTTTGGGCATTTCTTTTATTACCGAAAGAGAAAGGTCCCCGTAAACCGTAAGAGTTAGCGTTCTTGGAATGGGAGTTGCCGTCATAGAAAGAAGATGAGGAACGGCGGAATCTTTTTTTACGCAAAGTTTTTTTCTTTGCTCTACTCCGAAACGGTGTTGTTCGTCTAAAATAACGAGAGCAAGATTTTTAAACTTTACCTTGTCTTGAATTAAAGCGTGTGTTCCCACCAAAAAATCCATTTCGCCTTTTTTTGATTTTTCAATAAGCTTTTCTCTGGATATTTCAAGATAATCTCCTTTTAGCTTTTTAGAACGCCACAAGTCTTTTTTTCCGGTTAAAAGGCCTACATCTATTTTAAATCTCCAAAGAAGTTTTGCTACTTCGTCAAAATGCTGTCTTGCCAAAACTTCCGTGGGAGCCATAAAAGCCGCTTGATAACCGGCCCTTATAGCCGAGAGAGCTGCAATTACGGCAACAATTGTTTTCCCTGACCCTACATCTCCCTCCAAAAGTCTATTCATGGGAGTGTTTTTTTCCATATCTTTAATTATTTGCCAAGAGGCTTTTTTTTGTCCATCCGTGAGCTTAAAAGGAAGTTTGGAGACAAGGTCTTGAATTTTTTCAATATCAACAGAAATGGAAATTCCTTTTTCCTTAGATAGTCTCATTTTTTCTTTTAAAAGAGAGAGTTGCAGGAGAAATATTCTTTCAAAAGATATTCTTTCTCTTGCCTTTTTTAAAGAAGAAAAAGAAGAAGGAAAATGAATTTCCTTAAGGGCGACAAAAAGAGGATAAAGATTGTTTTTTTCAATTACTTCTTTGGGGAGCGTTTCTTCAATATTTTTTTTCAAATCGTAAAAAACCGATTTTACAATAAAACGAAGCCATTTTGAGCTAAGACCTTCGGTTTGAGGATAAACGGGTGCTATTTTATTTTTCGGAAAGCTTTGATTTTTTAATTTTTCGTAAAAGGGGTTTATAAACTGCAACCCTTCTTTTGAATAATCAACATTTCCCGAAAGAAGAAGTGTTTCTCCTTTTTTAAAAGATTTTGCTAAATAAGGTTGATTAAACCAAATGCTTTTTATTTTCCCCGTGGAGTCTTTAAGTGTAATTTCGGCATAAGAAAAATTGCGACGAGCCGTTCTTCCCGAGGAAATGGCGGTTATTTCTCCCAAGACAACATATTTCCCTTTATGAAATATTGAGGAAATGGAGTTTTTTTTAGAAAAATCCTCGTAAGATACGGGAAAATGAAACAAAAGATCTCCTACTGTTTTTATTTTTAGTTTTCCCAACTTTTTTTGATAAGCCGGCCCAATGTTTGGAATTTTTGTAATAGGAGTAGAAAATTGCATGATGGAAGTTCAAAAATCAAATATCAAATATCAAAACGACATATCAAAAAGAAAAAAGCATCTATTTTTTCCCTTTTAAGGTTAAGACACTTGCACCGATTACATTTGATATCTCGTCAGCCTCTTTTAGGAGATTTTTTGCTTTTTCGCTTAGTTTTGGAGTGCTTTCTTTTATTAAAATTAGCCAGTATTTTGTTTCGTTGGCAGACTTTAAGGCAATTTCAAAAAAGCGAATATAATCTTTTTTTGAGCTTTAGGATTTGGCCTCTACCACATTGGCTCCAATAGAGGTAGAGCTTCTAATGAGTTGATCGGCAACTGGCCAAAGAACTCTTTCTTCTTTTATTTCCTTACTTAATTTAAGAATATTTAGTGAAAACTTGATTAGTCTTTTAATAAAATTTTCTTTAAATTTTTCTTTGTCATTTTGCATTTTGAGATTTGCATTTTGATTTTTCATTGTGTCCCCACGAGGACTCGAACCTCGATCACAGCCTCCGCAAGGCTGCGTTTTATCCATTAAACTACAGGGACGGTAAATACAAGGATATTATACTTAAAAAAAGCAAATTTTACAATTTTAAGCGTTGAAAAACTTTTCTTTTTAGAGTATACTGTCAAAGCATTTGGAGAGGTGCTAGAGCGCGGATAAGTGGAGCACTTAAGGCATTGTACTAGAGAGGCGCCTAAGGGCTTGCCGAAACGCTCCGAGGGGACTTATGTTTTCAAATCTCGCCAAATAATAAAATGGAGGAGTCGCATAGTTGGTCTATTGCGGCACACTGCTAATGTGCAGGGCTAACCGCCCACGTGGGTTCGAATCCCACCTCCTCCGCACACAAAGAGGAGGGGTCGGATAACGGCTATTCCACCTGTCTTGAAAACAGGCGTCCGTAAGGACTTGTGGGTTCGAATCCCACCCCCTCCGCATGAAAACAAGCCTCTTTCTTGATAGATTAGAGGTTCGCCTGAAATGCTCCGGGCGGGGGGCGCATGCCCCCGAATTTTCTCGCCTCCGCCAAAACAAAAACTCACAGCATTACTATTGTGAGTTTTATTTAAAATTGTTTTAACTTGGAAAAAGCAGAGTTGCTTTATTTATTGTTTAACCTAGGTTTTGCAACGCCCTGTTTTTGTCTTTGGTTGTTTTAAAAAGCAAAAAGCCAAATTCCCCGCCTGCCCTGAGCCCGTTGAAAGAACTAAAAGGGACCTGTTCCCCTCATGTGTCCCCTTATGTCGACTCATGTCGAATGATTGTATTTTGTTTGTTTTCGGTTCCATAACACATAATACAAACCCCATAATACGCATTTATCATTTTATATAATATTATAAATTATTGCAATTGCTTTTGAGTTTTTTAATTCTTTTATCTATAATGAAGGTAGTAGTTAATAATTAAAAAATTTACGAATATGTTTAACAAAAGCAAGCGAGCATTCACGCTCATAGAACTTCTCATAGTAATAGGCATAATAGCCGTGCTGGTAGGAGTTGTTCTTATTGCTATTAACCCTGCTCAAAGAATGGCTAAAACAAGAGATGATAACAGAGAAGTTCAGGCACATGCGGTTTGGCATTCAATAGAGCAAAAAATTCAGCGAGAGCGGGGAATTTGGGAAGGCGAAGACTGCGATCCGATTCCAACCGAAGAAACTCGTATTGCAAGTGCGGTTGAGCATGTCAATGACCCGGAATT
>PWJI01000036.1 GCA_003560095.1 Candidatus Nealsoniibacteriota bacterium | reverse complement strand
TTTTTTCTTTTAATTTATTCTTGATCTTCAGGAAAAGGAATGCTTTCTCCATAATTACCAATTATATTCTCCATTTCGGACATGTCATCACACATTTTTCCACAAAAATAACACATAGCTATATAGATAATTCCAGAGAAAAGCACAATTATTAAAACACCAACAGGAGTAGATACTTTTTTCTTTAACATATTTTTTATTTATTGATTAAAAAGTTTTGGCTTCACCCGTAGACCAATAGTGCCACTTACTTTCAGCAGACGGGGAAGCTATTTGTAATCGTGAGCCATCTTCCGTAGCTCTTATTCTGTAAGCAGGATCACCCCCACCCGCAGGATCTACCGGAGCACCAGAAAGTCCTATCACCTGAGCGCAATCATCATTAAAATTATCCCATATCTGAGGATCCGCCCAACCGATACACCCATCAACTAATATATTCTCTACAGAAGAATATTCATTACTTTGATCAATTATTGTATTATAAAAAGCATTTCCAATGGACAACATGTGAGATTCTCTTGAAACTTCCCTAGCATCTTTAAGAATTTCTCCAGGATTTACAGCGACAATTATAGCTGTAGCAAGTATAGCAATTATTCCTATCACTATGAGAAGTTCGATTAATGTAAAGCCCTTTTCTTTTATATTCATTTTTAAAAATATTTATATTTTATATTGCTGATTAAAGAATAATAAAAAAAACAAAAATTACAAGCAAAAAAATTTTTCTTTATAACATCCAATATTATCCTTTATTTACAATTATTAAATTATTCAATGCAAGACAAAGCAAAAAATATTAAATAATTTATATCACTTTTTTTTGTGAATTCTGTAAAACTCTTTTCTGTCTTCTTTTGATGCTTTTCTGAAAGCCTCGTCCATTTTAATAACTTCCTCGTTTGCCTTTAGTGCTGTTTTGTTTAATCCCATAAGCCTTAATCCTTTAAGTGATTTAACTCTTGAAAGAGCAACATAGCCCATTCCCGGCTCAAAAGCTCTGCTAAGATCAATTTCTGCGGCATCAAGTGTTGTTCCTTGACTCTTATGTACCGTAACTGCCCAAGCCAAGCGTAACGGCAATTGTGTTGCTTGCGCCTTTACTTCTCCATCCTCTTCAATATTCCATTTTTCTTGCTCTACTTTTACATAATTTCCTTTTTTTGTTTTTACAATCGGTTTATCTCCGTCAAACCTGACAACACGCCCGAGTGTTCCGTTAACATAACCTTTTTCCAAGTTATTTTTTACAAACATAACTATCGCATCTTTTTTAAGTTCTAATTTTTCCGGAGCAAGAAGATTTCTCCCTAAAGTTTCTGCAAGTGCCTTTGGGCCTCTTTTGTTCATATAAAAGGTTTTTTTCTTTCCCGGAAGTTTTTCCAATTCTCTGGCATTTATATTATCAACGTTAAAATTATGAGTATAAAGCTTGGTTATTTCTTCCCCTTCTTTTATTTTTGCCTTATAGCATTTTCTCAGTAAGCTTATAGCTTCCTTGGTTACATTATTTTTTCTTATGGAATCCAAAACAAAAAGAAGATCTTTTTCCTTGTGTCGATACTGCTCTGTGAGATAGCAAACCCTTAAGTCAAGCTCTCTCCATGCCCTGCTCTTATAGGCAAAACCGGTTCCCTTCGTATAAAGATTATCCTCTTTTTTAATTGGGGGAAGTTGGAAAAAATCTCCGCAAAGAACTACCTGCATTCCTCCAAAAGGCTCTTCGCTTTTTAGAAAGCTTCGTATTATTCTATCGGCTATATCAAGTTGGTCTAAAGAAAGCATTGATATTTCATCAATAATTAAAACTTGAGTTTTTTTCAAATTTTTAGCAAGATAATTCTTTTTTAAAACACGATTAAGATCACTTTCAGTGAGTTGGTTTAAAATACCCATTCCACTAAAAGAATGAATTGTTACTCCTCCAATGTGAGTTGCTGCAATTCCGGTAGAGGCGGTTATTCCAACCGAAACTCCTTTCTTTTTCAAAAATTTTATATACTCACCTAAAAGATGAGTTTTTCCTGTTCCGGCACAACCGGTAAGAAAAACATTGTAGCCAGCTTTTAAAATATCAAGGGCTTCTTTTTGTTTCATTTTATAATATTATGTTATTTACTTTCTTATTCTTTCTTTATAGCTTGAAGACGCTCCTCCTTCGCCCTCCAAAAAATCATTTGTAGATGGTAAATTACACAAAGTTAATCTTGCATCCAAAAAATCGGAATAAGCAAGATAAATTCCGTTTTTTGCAATATCGAGTCCCGTTGTTTGATTACCGCCTATTAGCGCATCGACCATTTCCCCACTTTCGGTATTAAAAAAAAGAACACTTCCCCGTTCCGGCCCCGGTATATGATAGCTTTGAGGATTATTTGCTCCCCTACATGATACGGCAAGAATATTTTTATCCGGTGAAAGGGTTATTGTATTGGGGTTGTTTTCTGTTTTTACAAAAACCTCTACTTTATCATTAATAATATTTACCCTGTAAATACG
>PWJI01000049.1 GCA_003560095.1 Candidatus Nealsoniibacteriota bacterium | reverse complement strand
GAAAACTTGGCAAACGGATACTCTAAAGAAGATATCAAAAACGCACTTATGTCTGCCGGATGGGAAAGCTCTCAAATAGATGAGGCTTTTTCTTCTTTAGAAGGGGGAAGCTCCAATGAAAGTCAAAGTTCTTCTAATCAAGATGGTGAAGTTTCCAATGAAATATCAAGTTATATAAAAGAAAACTTGGCAAACGGATACTCTAAAGAAGATATCAAAAACGCACTTATGTCTGCCGGATGGGAAGGCTCTCAAATAGATGAGGCTTTTTCTTCTTTTGATAAGTCTCAAAAAGAACCCGAAGAAGAAAAACCCGTCTTTGATACAGGTGTTCAAAAAGAAGGGGAGCGAGTGCAAGACGTAGGAAAAGAAATAAGTGTAGATGGAGCAATAATGAGTCCGGAAGGTAACATTGGAGAAGAAAAAAAGAAATCTCCTCTTGATATAAAATTTTTGATTCTAGGAGGGGTTTTAGCCCTTTTACTTGTTTCTTTCTTTGCTTGGTTTTTGTTTTTTAGAGAAACAGCATCTTTAGAGGAGAGGCTCGTAGAGAAAGTAAATAATATGGAAAACCTTAATTCTTTTAATGTGAGTTATGAAATCTTTTTAAATGCAGAAGAGGGGGGTGATGAATTTGAATATACTTTAAATTTAGACACAAAAATTGATAAAATAAACAATTCTTTTTCTTCTTCCGGTGGCTTTGATTTTAGGCTAGAAGATAACTGGGGAGGAATGTTTTTGGGAGCAAATCTTTCTTCGGTTTACAAAGAAGGTGATTTTTATTTGAAAATTGAAGATATTGATTTTCGTATTCCCTCCATAGAAGAAGATTTCTTTTATTTTCTAGAACAAGCAGGAGAAGAGGAGGCAGAGTTATTTGAAGATAATTTTAATAATATGATTGACAATCTAAAAGAAATTTTTACAGGAAGATATGTTTTGATAAGCGAAGACTTTGAAGAAGATTTTTTTGATTTTTACGGACTTGAAGGAGGAAGTGTGGATGTTGATAAATACATGGATTTTTTTGAAACGCCATTTAATGAAGAAATTTCGCTGGGAGAAATGTTTACCGAAGATGCCATTGAGGTTTTGGAGTATAGAGATGATCAAGTAGATGGAGTTTCGGCAACCAGATATAAAGTTGCTCTCAAAGAAAAACCTTTTTTAGACAATCTTATTTTTGCACTGGGAAAACTTGAGAACATGCCTGAGGCAGAAATTTTTTATCAAGAAATAAGTCAAGTAAAAGAAGATCTTATAGTGACAAGAGAAGAAACGCAGGAAGGGGATGTTTTTTCCAATATTAATATATGGGCCAACGAAGACCATATTTTAAAAATAGAGTTTTCCAGCAGGGAGCACCTCGAAGAACACAAAAGAGAAGAAATGTTTGACGGCATTGATGTTGATTTTGATATAATCTTAGAATTTAAAGATTTTAATAAAGACTTTAACATTGAAAGACCGGGAGAATTTTTAACACTGCAAGAATTGTTTGAAGAGTTTATGGCTTATTATCTTGATTTTATTTTTGAGATAGCCTCTAATGAGGAGAGACTGCAATTAATTAAAGAAATTGAGTATCTTGCTGCGTTAAATTATGAGGATGAAGGAAGTTATGAAGGCACAAAAGAGGAGCCGGAAATTTTAATGTACAAAGAGATGCAAGCAGTGGATATTTATTTTGAAGATGAAAATTATTGTGCCTCTATTGAAATGCTTAAAGAACAAGAAGAAAGCGGTGAAAACGAAAAAGAAGCAGGTTTTTATTGTGTAACGGAAAGCTCTTCTCCCAAGGAGGGAACGCGTTGCGAATCGGCGACACAAGGGTGCAGATAGGCTTTTAAATCCTCTTATTAGCGCTTAAAATCTCTTTTATAGGCATTTTACTTTAAAAAGGTGTTTTGTTACGTTTAAAAAACAAAGAGCCGTAAAATAAGAAAAAGAGTTAAAAATCTTAAAAAAATGAAAAGTAAAAGCAAAACATTAAAAATAAAAAGTGAAGAAACTTTACAGTTTATTGACATCACAAAAGAAGTTAAGGATTTTGTAGAGCAATCACAAATAAGAAACGGACTTTTAAACATTCAAACCAAGCACACAACGGCAACCGTTTTTTTAAACGAAAACGAACCACTTCTCTTAAAAGATATGAAAAAAAATCTGGAGCGTCTTGCTCCGGCAAACGAAAACTATAATCATGATGATTTTTCAACAAGAACAGTTAATATGTGCGAAGGGGAGTGTGATAACGGGCACTCTCACTGCAAGGCTCTTTACTTGCCTTCCAGTATAACCTTGAATGTTGAAAATAAAGAAATTAATCTTGGAACCTGGCAAAGTCTTATGTTTGTGGAGCTTGACAGAGCAAGAGAAAGAGAAATTCATTTTCAGTTAATAGGGGAGTAGTTTTTTGCAATACTTTAATTTTTGCTTTCAAAATGATTATTAAAATAACATCGGCAAGCGCTTTCGGACTAGAGGGGAAAAAAGTTGAGGTTCAAATGAGCGTAAAAGAAAGCAGTTTTTCTTCTTTTAGGGTTGTTGGTCTTTTTGGGGAAGAAAAAAAAGAATTGGAAGAGAGAGTTTGGGGGGCACTAAAATCTCTTAAAAAAGACTTTTCTTCTTTGAGGGTTATAGTTAAGATTAGTCCGGTAAATATGCCAAAAGAAGCATCTATATACGATCTTCCCGTTGCTCTTGGTATTCTTTCTTTTAAGGAGAAATTTAATATACCTCCAAAAAGTATTTTTTGCGGAAAACTTTCTTCTGATGGATCTTTAGAGCACATTAAAGGTTCTCTTCTTTTCACTCTTTTTGCCAGAAAAAAAGGATTTAAAAGAATATTTCTGCCCGCCAGTTGCGCTTATGAGGCATCAGCGGTAAAAGATATAAATATTTATCCTACAGAAAACCTAAAAGAAATAGTATCTTTTTTAAAAAAAGAAAAGAAAATAAAAAGAGCGAAATATAAGGAGAAAAGTGAAATCTTTTCTTATAATCCCGACATTAAAGAAATAATCAAAAAAGAAAACATTAAAAGAGCAGTAGAAATTGCCGCGGGAGGAAATCATAACGTAGTTTTACTAAGCGGAATTAGAGCCAAAAAAATTAATTTCGCTCGTGCGCTTTCTTGTATGTTTCCCTTATTAGACCACAGGGAGTCTTTGGAGGTTACCAAAATACATTCTGTTTTTGGAAATACCTATGCCGAGGAAGGGTTAGTTAAAAAAAGACCTCTTCGGCTTGTAAAGCCCGACATTACCCTTGAAAGACTTATTGGGGGAGGTGTTTTCCCCAAACCAGGAGAAGTCACTCTTTCACACAAAGGAATACTTTTTTTAGATAGAGCGGAAAGGATTCCAAAGTCTTTACTTAGAAGATTACGAAAGCCGTCAAAAGACGGTTATGTGATTGTTTTTTCGGGTAAAAAAAGAGTTGTTTATCCGGCAAAAAACTTGCTTGTTTTTGCTGTATCTTCTTGCCTTTGCAGGAAAGAAAACTGTACTTGTTCCAAAGAGAGCTTAAAAGCTTATAACAAAAAAATTAAAGATTTTGTTACAGATAAAGCTGACATGAGTGTTGATTTTTCAAAAAAAGAAGAAATTTCTTCTTTAAGAAAGGAGGAGGTAGAAGAGATACTAAAAGAAATGAAAGAAAGAGTAAAAAGAGCCAGAGATATGCAAAGCAAACGATTTAAGGAAGAAAATATATTTACTAACTCGGAAATGAAAAAAGAGGAAATAAAAAAATATGCTTTTCTAGAAAAGAAAGCAAAAGAGACCTTAAAAAAAGAATCTTCAAGAAATGATTATCTTAAAATAATAAAGGTGGCAAGGACTATTGCCGATCTTGAAGGGAAAATAAGCATAAGAGAATCTCATATTAAAGAAGCAATAAATCATAAATAAAGAAAAAAGCACCTGTTTTAAAAAACCAAGTGCTTTGTATTTTGGGGCAGTAATTTGCCCTTTTATTTATTCCTCAAAAAAGAATTGAAAAATAGTTTCTTTTTTAAGGGGGCGCTTCAAGTTAAAGGCCCATAAAAAAAGCTCTATCGCTTTTTTTTGATCATAGACCGTTGGAAAACCATCTATGACCGAAAACTTAAAGGGGAATATTTCTGTTTTTTCTCCCTTTATTTTATTGAGGCAGTCTTCACACGCACTGTAAGGTATTCCTAAAGAACAACCGATATCGCTCTTTTTTCCGGAATACCCTAAGCGAGTATACCTCACGGAGAAGTATTTGACTTTCTTTGCCTTACAGTGGGGACAAAGTGTCTTAGTTTTTCTATTTTCACCTCTTTCAAATATCCACTGGATATGTTTATCCAGTGCATTCATTTCTCTTTCTTTTTTTTCTTCCATTTTACTCTTCATAAAGAGTAAATTATTCCTCTTTCTTCCGGGACTTATGAAGAGTTGCTCGACAGAAGAACCGTAATTTCTACTTTTGGGGTTTGTAAAAATATACGGTCCATTTGGACTATAATTCAAAAGAACACACCTCCCTTCTGTTTGCTTATATTATACAATAAATATTTTCATTTTCAATAGGAAATAGGAAATTTGTGCTCATTTGTCCTATCATTTCCTATTAAAACAAGAAGGTGCAAGCTCTTTATTTTTTTTAAAAATATGGTATGCTATTAAAAAAAGGAGGGGAGGAAGTTGATCTTTGAAAATTTTTCTTGGACAAAATCTTTTTAAAAGGGAGGATTTTTAATGAGCTTTGAAATGGAAAAAATGAAAGAGAGGAGAGGGATTCTTTATAAAGAATTTGTAGAGATGATAAAAATTTGCCTCATTGTTTTAAATACTTTTTTGCTTAAAGGAGATAAAAGCAAGAGGGCAAAAATGGAGGCAGAGGGAAAGTGCCTTATTGTCTTAGACGAGATTGTAAAATTTCTCGGTAAAAAAGAGAATGATTGGGGAACCCCCGGAATGGAACACGCTTGGAGAGGGATGTGGATTATAAATAGATGTCTTATAGAAGTAAAAATGGATAAAGTAATAGAAATTGCAAAAGAAGAAAATATGGAAAGACTGGAAAATAGAACAATAAAAATGAAAAAATACATTGAATTTGCCGCAAAAAGATACAAAAAAACATCTCTTAATAGCGTTCAAAAAGAGCTTCGGGAAGATAATCGGGCCTAAGTATAAAAATCCTAAAAGAGGGGCGGTGAGAAATATGGAAAAGCAGAAAGAGAAAGAAGTGCAAAAATTTCTTTATACTGTAAGCGATAACTTTATTTACGTAGTGGCTACTTGCTTTAAAGACTTAAGAAGCGCTTTTATTGAAGCTCAAGAAGAAAAAGGAGAAAAAGAGATAAGAGATGCTTTAAGAGAGGTGGAAAACAAAGAGAAAGTAAGGATTTCAAGTAGCATAGATAGGCAAATAAAAAATCTTGAATCCTTTAAAAGAGCTATCTTAAGCGGGGATTGTGATAATCTTTCTCTAAAAAAAGAAAGAAAGGCTGTGAGGAAGAAATGAAAGAAGGGGCAAGAGAAGAAGTAAGGAGCAAATATAGAGAGTTTTTAGTAAAAATATATGACTCTTTGTATTATATAAAGGGAGCTCAAAGAAATCTTTCTTTAGCGGGAGAGGCGAAAAAAGAAGACCTTTCTTTTAGCAAAGAAGAAAAAGAATCACTTCTAAAAATCATTGAAGAAATAGAGCTGATAGTTAAAGAAATAAAAAGAGAGATTTCGTAATAAAAATAATAAAAAAATAAAAAAGATTTGCCAAGTAAAATAATAAAAAGCCATTCGCAAAGAGAGTGGCTTTTTTGTTTTAAATAACAATCGGATAACAATCGGAGGTTGAACCTCCGATTGTTGGGGGAGCATTTTCGGAGGTTGAACCTCCGACAGTATGTATGGGTACTTGACAATAAAAATGTATTTGGTATAAAGAAGCAATCAAAAGGATGACCTGTTATTTATTTATTTTTCAGGTTTTAACCAAATCCTTATCTTGTAAGGCTAAAAGATAAAAATTGGTTTGCAAAACATTTGTTAGTAATTGTTTTGCGCTTGACAGAAAATACATACATAGCAATTATTTTTATGCTTTGTATCTCGCTTTTTACGAAGGAGGGTAAAACGAAGGAGGGTAGATATTATTAATTTTAATGAAGTTTCAGACTTTTGTTATTCGTAACTAACAGAGAAAAAAATGAAAAATTTAACAAAAAAAACAATACTTTATATCACATTATTTACTTTTGCATTTGGAGCATTTTCTTTTATAGATGTTCATGCAGATAATAACAATAACGATAACGACAAAGAAGAAGCGGAAGATCTTCGAGAAAGACTTGACAAGCTCTCTGATGCCACCCATGAGCTCATAGAAAAAGCACAAGATCTAAAAGAGGAGGTAGAGGAAGAAGATGTAGATGTAGAAGAAAAAGATGACAAAGAAGAAGTAGAAGACACAAAAGAAGCAGAGTACGACACGTATCTTGAAGATTATATTAGCTACGGAACAAGCGGAAAAGAGGTTGAAAAGCTACAAACGTTTTTAAACGAATATTTGCACGAAGACCTTCCTGTAACCGGATATTACGGAGATATGACTCTTGAGCTTGTAAACCGTTTTCAAATGAAACACGCCAGTGAAATTTTAGAGCCTTGGGGAATTACCGAACCAACCGGATATGTTTATAAAACAACAAGAAGAAAAATTAACGATATTAAAAATCCCGAGATAAATATCCCTATTCCGGATGTGGGAGTAGCGAGGGTTGAAGTTGATACCGATTACGAAGAAACAACTCAAGAAGAGGTACGCGAAGAAGTGGCACAAGAAGAGGTACATGAAGAAGCGACGGAAGAAGAATACACCGATGATGAAAGAGAAGATATTGAAAAGGAAGAGGATAAAGATGAAGCGTTAGAGGAAGATGAGGAGCTTGTAGAAGAAGAAAAAGAAGAGGGGGAAAGAGATACTCTTGCTTGGGTTGTAATTATTTTCGGTTCTTTGGGCCTTGGATATGTTTTACATAAGCTATACACAGACAAAGAAAAACCTAAGGTAACCACTTCCGGATAGCAAATTAAAAAATAAAATGGCAAAAAAAATCCCCGAAATAATATTTTCGGGGGTTTTGCTTTAAGAGAACTTTTTTGTTTTAAAGAAATTTTTTATTTGCTCTTTCTTTTGCCCAATCTTTATGTTTTTCTTTGTATCTCTCGATAACTTTCATTTTACTTGCTTTGTTTTTTTCTGCTATTTTTTCTATTTCCGTTTTTGTAATTAGGCTTAGGTTTTTTGTTTTCAGATATTTTTCTCTTATCTCTTCTATTGCTTTTTCAATATTTTCTTCTTTGTCTTCTTCATCTCCTTCTATTCCGCTTTCTTTGTCTTTTTCTTTATTTTTTTCTTTTAGCTTTTTTCTAAGCTCAGCAATTTCTTTTTCTTTTAAATCGTGTTTTTCTGCTATTTTATTTATTGTTTGCAGGTAGTTTGCACTATTTGGGGAAACTTCGTATGCTTCTTTTATTGCTTTGTCAAAGTTTGAATCAGTGACAACCTCCCCCGTTTCATTTTGCTCGCTATTTTCATTTTTTTCTTTCTCCTTGGGATATAGAAATTCCCGAACTAATTGATTTGCCGATTTTTCTCTTTGACGCGCTAGAGGGTAAAGTAAAGATAAATTATCCTTGATATAGAGGTATTCTTCCTCTCTAAGGCAGTAATTTATATTTTCCGCCTCTTCTACTATATTGCTTTTTGCAATGGTGGCCCCTGAGCGCAATTTTTTTACAAGTTCTACGAGTATTTTTTCTAAAGAACTATTCAAAATAGCAACCTCCTTTTTAAAATTTGTTTTTATAATACATCAAAATAGCAATATAGTCAATATTTAATTTTTAAAATTAAATTGACAAAATCCTTTTAAAAAGTGTTTTCCACTTGCATTTTTTGTTTTGTTTCTTATAATACCCAAAGTGTAAAATTAAAAAGATATTTGAGGTTGGAAGAAAATAGGTCGACCTTATATTAGAAATTAATTATAAATTTAATAATTTAACAATCATGACAAACCAAATTTTACGTACAATCGGACTGGTTGCGTTTGTTTTTGCATTTACAATGGGAGCATTTAGTGTTATTGCTGAAGAAGAAGTTGATGTGCAAATAATGGGAGAAGAAGTAGAGGATGTAGAGGACGTAGAAGATACAGAAGATGTAGAGGATGTAGAAGACGTAGAGGATGCAGAAGAAATGGATCCTGTGGATCATGAGGATGTTGTTGATCCTGTAGATCCTGAAGATCTGGATCTTGATGTAGATCCGGAAGAAGATTTTGAAGATGATATGGACATAGATGAAGACTATGAATTAGAAGAAGAGGAAGAAGATATGACAGTAATAATTGTTGTATTGGTTATTATCGCAGTAGGTCTTTTGGTATTCTTTGTTACCAGAAAAGGATAAGAGACACTTTAAAGCCTAAAAGAAGCCCCGTCAATCTAGGCGGGGTTTTTTGATTCTTTATTTTTTTTCTTTTTTTGTCATAATGACTAACGGCAAATAATTAATTAAACAAACAAATGGCAAAAAAATTTTTAAAAACTTTTTTATTATTTCTTTTTATTGGGTTTATATTTTCAGCAGAGGGTGCTTTTGCAAAAGAAGAAAATTATGTTCCCGGAGAAATTATTTTTAAAATAAAAGAAGAAGTATCACCAACTATTGGCATTACTACAAGCAAAAAAGAAGCGAGAACTCATTCTTTGGAGTATTTGGCGAAAAGCTACGGAGTGAAAGAAATAGAAAACCTTTTTAAAAATTCTCAAAAAGGGGAGATTAGCTTACAAAATCAAAAAGAAGATCCTTTTTCCAATATTTATAAAGCAAGATTTCCGGAAAATGTTGATTTAAAGAAAGTGGTAAAAGATTACGAAAACCATCCAAGCATAGAATATGCTCATTTAAATTATCATTTAGAGCTTTATGAGGGCTTTGAGCCAAACGACCCTTTTTTTGAAAGTGGAAGTCAATGGGGGCTTGAAAAAATAGAGGCACCAAAGGCGTGGAATATTGAAACGGGAAGTGACGACATAATAATAGCTATTGTTGACTCGGGAATTGATTATAACCACGAGGATTTGGAAAGCAACATGTGGAATGGAGAGAGTTGTGTTAATGAAAATGGTGAATTTTTGGGAGGATGCACTTATGGTTATGATTTTGGAGAGGATGACAAAGATCCGATGGATAAAGATGGGCACGGAACTCATGTTGCCGGAATTGCAGGGGCGGTAGGTAATAACGAAAAAGGCGTTGCCGGAGTAAGTTGGAGCTCCAAGCTAATGGCGGTAAAGATATTTGACGATGAAGGAAGCGGGGACACTGTTATGGCGGCAAAAGGAATAAGATATGCGGCCGAAAACGGAGCACATATTATAAATAACAGTTGGGGTGTAAGTGGGTACTGCGAAAAACTTCCGGCGGTAGTGCAAAGTGCTATAAATCATGCAAATAGTGAAAGGAGCTTAGTGATATTTGCTGCCGGAAACGATGACAAAAACTGTGATCCGGGGAAAGATGGAAGTCAAGAATTTATTGATTCTTACGAAAATGTAATTTCCGTGGGAGCAACAGACGAAGATGATAAGAAAGCTTCTTTTCCAAATGGCGGATCAAACTACGGAGAATGGGTGGATGTCTTCGCTCCGGGGAAATCAATTTTAAGCACTTATCCGGAAAATAAATATGCCTCTATTAATGGAACTTCAATGGCTGCACCTTTTGTTTCCGGACTGGCGGCGCTTATACTTTCTAAAGATAGTGAGCTTGAAAGGGGGGAGGTTTGGGATATTATAATAGATTTTGCAGATGATATTGACGAAGAAAACGAAGGATATAAGGGGCTTTTAGGCTCGGGAAGGATAAATGCATATAATTCATTAACTTTTTCTGTAACAAGAGTTAATTTTATTGAAGAAAACAATTTGGAAAACGTTTCTATTTCTATTTATGATGACGACCAAAGAGTAACTCCGATACAAAACAGTCTTTTTACCAACCAAGACGGAGAGGCTTTTACTTATCTTGAAGATGATGATTATTGGTTTACGGCAAGCAAAGAAAATTATTATGATTTTGAGGGTGATTTTACGGTTTCCGGCACTAAACTTAATATTTCTTTTTCACTAAAAAAAGAAGCGTTACTTTCTTTTGATGATTTTTCAGAAAGCTTTCCCGACAAGCAAGCGGGATATTGTTACGGAGATATATCTCTTATAGTAAACGAAACAAATAATACGGATGCAACAAATACAATAATTTCTTTTAAGATAAAAGAGCAAGGAGAAGAAAATTACATTATAGACAAGCAAGAAGATATTGGTACGGTTACAGGAGGTGAAAGTAGCGTGGTTACTTTTTCTTTGGGAGAGGTTGTAACGGCTGCCAATTACGATGTTTTTGCTACTGCATCGGCAGATAATATGATTGATGATAGTGTAGCAACAGAAACTTTTTCGGTGTTTTCGGGAACAGCCGGCTTTTTTGATTTATCAAAAGAAGATGCTTCTTTGGGCTATGTTCCTAAGTTTAATTTTGAAAATGGCGAAGATAATTATGGAAATTTGCTTGAAGGGGAGTATGATGTAGATTTTTCGGTCACAAATGCAAAAGAAGGTCTTCTTTTTGACATAGTGGAAACAGTTACTTTTTCAGAAGGAAATCTTTTTTACTATAAGCCCGACACGCAAACACCGGTAGAGGAAAACGTAACCCATACGGCAAGAGCTCTTATTGATGGCGTAGAAAGATTAATTTCTTTTGTGCCCCAAGAAACAAAAGTAGAGAGTGTAAGTATAAACGAAGACGATAAAGAGCTTATGGAAGGAGATGAAGTACAGCTAACGTTTACCTTGGAGCCGGCAAGAGCTTTTAATAAAGATGTCTTTTGGGAGTCTGAAAACGCAGACGTTGTTACTGTGAGTCAAGAAGGCCTTATAAAGGCGCTAAAAAGCGAAGGAAGTAGCGAAATATCGGTAATTTCGGCGTGTGATAACGAAAAAAAAGACAGTATTACAATAACCGCCACAGTTAAGCTTTATACGGTTACTTTTAAAGAACAAGATTTATTGGAATATGTTTCTATAGATGTTTATAGGGATGAAGAAGAAAACGGAGGACAAGTAGGAGATACTATTGAAACTGATTTTGATGGAGAGGCCCTGATAAATCTTGAAGAGGGAAGTTATCGGTTTACCGCAACAAGAGCTAATTATGAAGATTATGAAGGTAGTTTTTCGGTTAGCGGTGATAGAACGGTTAGCTTTAAAATGGAGCCTACTCCTCCGCCTTCTTCAGGTGGAAGTGGAGGAGGCGGAGGAGGTAGCAGTAATGACAATGACGATGACGATGAAAATGACGATGACGATGATGAAAAAGAAGAAGAAAAGCCAAAAACTTCACTTTCCGATTTAATAAAACAAAGAGAAAGACTTGGTGGAATAAAAAAAGCGATAGAAAATTTACAAAGAGCTGTTTCCGGGCAAAGTGGGGAGATAAGAGATGCGGTTTTTAGTGTCTTAGAAACGGCACAAAATATTGAAAAAAGAATTGAAAAAGAAATAGAGGAAAGAGAGGAAAAGTTAGATAAATTAAATAATCAAAAAAAGCGGGCAAGCAGAGTGAGCGACTCTCTTTCAAATCTTATAAGTCTCACTCAAAGAGCAGGCCTGGAAGAAGGCATAAGAGGTTCTCTTTTAGAAATAAAAGAGAAAGCACAAAACATTCAAGAAAGAATCGAAAGGCAAATTAAAAATATTTGATTTTAAAAAAAAGGCGCATAAAGCGCCTTTTTAAATTGGGGCACTTTGTATGCGCCCTTAAGAGTGCAAAAAAGAAGCGTCGTTTATTTTTGATAATTTTTCTTCAACCCTCTCATCAAGCTCTTCTAGCTCTTCTAAAGAAAGTAGTTCTTTTTTACTGCTTCTTGCTCCCCTTATCCAAAGAGAGAGCGCAAGAGTGTTTTTCTTTCCTTCGTTTTGTCGTATTTTTTCTGTTTTTTCCTGGAAATTTTCCCAGCCGAGCAATCCTTTTCTAAATAGAATAACATTTTTTGCATATTTTATTATGTCAACTTCTCTTTCTGTTATTTTACTTACATCTTTGCAAAGAATGTTTTCGAGTATTAGCCCCATTTTTTCGGTGGCTTTTTCATCAAAATCTATTTCATCGACTCTCGGCCGGTAACCGTCTTGCTCTTTTTTGCTTTTCACAGCAAAAACCTCCTTATTTGACGCTTCTTTTCGCCTTTTATGAGAGGGTACTGTTTATATTATACCAGCTTAATTTAATTTTTTAAAGGCAAGGACGTAGGGCTTTTTAAGATATGTAACAAAAAACAAAAAAGGACGTCTTATCTTTAAGACACATGGGGTTTGCGGATTTTAGGCAAACCTGCCGGAAAAGAGCCGCTAATTTCTAATCGAGCGTTTTACGGATACGAAAAGAAAGAGGTCGACAGCGGCAAAACAGTATTAATTAAGAGTCGTTAATAAATCAACAAAAATATGAAAAAAATAATTATAGGTGTTCTGACTCTTTCCCTCTGTTTTGTCGTGCTTGGCGTGACACAAGTAAGAGGAGAAGAAACAGACATTAAAAAAGAAATTGCCGCAATTGAAGCTATGCTCGAAAGCATTCAAGCGGAAATCAAGGGGAAGACGGAAGGAGTAGAAACCGTCAAAACAATAGAGGGAGTTCCTTCGGGATTTACCTTTACGCGTAATATGGGAATTGGCGCACGTGGAGCGGACGTAAAGCATCTTCAAATAGTGCTAAATTCCGATGCCGATACAAGATTGACTCAAACCGGTCCCGGATCTCCGGGGAACGAAACGGAATACTTTGGCCCTATTACTCAAGGAGCAGTAAGAAAGTTTCAGAGCAAATATTCTTCGGAAATTTTAGCTCCTATCGGTCTTACTTCGCCGACCGGCTTTGTCGGAGTCCAAACCAGAGCAAAGCTTAATACTATTTTAAGCAAAGGGGCACCCACCAAAGAAGATCCCGGTTCCTCTTTAGCTGAGGTTGTTAAAGCATTAGAGGAGATTAATAAAGCGATAAAAGATCTTCGAGAGAGAGTGGATGCGATTGATAAGCCTGCAACCGGAGAAGAAGGAGTTCTTTCTGTAGAACTTAGATCGGATATCATTGATGAGGAAGTGCCCGCAAACGGAAAAGCACAAGTAGCTCTTTTTCGCATAAAGGCAGAAGATTCCGATATTGATATTAGAAGGGTGGATCTTTACTTTAATCATTCCGGAACTCATTCTGTAACAGCGACTGAATTTAGAAGGTATGTGGCTAATGTAGCTCTTTATACGGAAGATAAAAAACTTCAAGACATAACTCTTAGCACTTCTAACCCGGGAAGAGACGATAAATACATTCGATTTAGCAACATTGATCTTAAAGTTTCCGAGGGAGAGTATAAGGATTTAATAGTAGAGATAACAGGAACAGGAAGAGATGAAACAAAGGTTTTGGAAATTGGCTTTACGGACTCTATGGCAATTAGAGGAATAGATGAAGCAGGAATATCTCAATATGCCGGAGGAAGTGCCATAAGAAGAACTTTCACTTTCACGGGAGAAGAAATAGGTGCTTTGGAAGTAAGAAGAGATGCTGACAATCTTCGAGAAGGAGTAGCAATGGTAAGCGAAAAAAATCGAACTCAAGTAGAGCTTCTTAGATTTACTGTCACCGCTAAGCACTCCGATGTAGAGATAAACGATTTAACTTTCTTTATTGAAGAAGAAAATACATCACTTGCTCTTTCTCAGATATTACAAAATGCAATGCTTTATAAAGGATCTGAAAGGGTAAAAACGGCATCGGTAAATTCTTCTGATGGAGAGACGGTTTTTGCGGGAATGTCTATAGAAATACCTAAAGGAAAAACAGAAACGTTTGTGCTTAAAGCAGACGTACTAAGAACGAAAATTTCTGATCAAGGGGCCTCTCTTAGAGCGGTATTAAACAAAGGAGATAACGAAAAAACGGGGTATGACATAAACGATAATGATGTGGGAATAGATAGGGATGTAAACGGCTATAAGCAACACCTCTATGTTATTGCCCCGGAGATAGTATTGACAAATACCGACATTGAAAGAGTAGAGATTACCAAAGGAAGTGATGATCGTGCAGCCGGAGAGATTGAATTTAAAATAAAGGCAGTAGGCGGAGATATCTATTTTGAGAAAAAAGAAGATGTCAAAAACGCAAACGAAGGAGCTGTTGATATTGAAGGATTTGATCTTTCTTTTGCCAGCTTTACAAGCAAAGCAAGATCTAAAACCAATCCTCTAGGACTTACGGGAGATTATTATTATGTTTTAGCAGGGAATGAAAGAGATGTTGAAATAGGACTTGAGTCGATAAATGCAAGTGAAAGAAATAGATTTGAGGTGAGCGCGCTAAGATGGATAGTAAAAGACGAAAATGGCGACGCGATGGAGTTTGAATGGAAAGGATTTTTTGTCGAAGATCTAAAGACAGGAAGAGTAAGCCTTTATTGGTAGACTTGACTTAAGAGGGCCGCGATTTAGGGTTTTAATACCCTAAGTCGCGGTCTTTTTTTAGGGGTTGTTTTTTATTTGTTTGTTTATTTATTTTTGTTATAATAATGATAAGTAAAAGTAACAATTTTGCTTTAAATAAAAAAGTAAAGTTTTTAAAATATGAATAAAAAAATAGGAATTATCGGCGGAGGAATTGGCGGCTTGGTTTGTGCTTACCGCCTCATTGAAAAAGGATTTTCTCCCGTAGTTTTTGAAAAAAAAGCTTCCATAGGAGGAAGAGTACCTTATTGCGGAGCGGTAGCCACGGAAAGTTTTCATCCAAGGCTCACTTCTCTTATTAAAGAGCTGGAACTTGAAGAGCTAAAAGTTCCTCTTTTTAAAAAAGAGCAAGCATTTTTTGCTCCCGATGATAGTGTTATAACAATGGACAAACTTCCTCTTATTTCTTTAAAAACCTTTTCCATGGGGGATATGATAGCTTTCATAAGATTAAATGCTTTTGTTAACGGGTTGGAGTTTAATATTGAAAAATTTGATCCCAAACTTAAAGAGCTAAGAGATATTTCTTTTGAGGAATATCTAAAAGTTTGCCCTGACACTGTAAGGAAGATGGTTGTAGAGCCGATGATGATTTTTACGTACGAAGAAGATTTAAGTAAAATAAGTGCGGAGTTTGGAATTTCTCATATGCGTTTTGCCAATGAACTTGGAACCGGAAAAGCTTTTGGCTTCGAGGAGAACAATATTATGGCAGTGACCAATGTTTTGGAAAAAATAATCTTGGAAAAAGGAGGGGAAATTGTAAAATCAGCTAACGTGGAAAATGTAAGAAAAGAAAACGATGAATTTGTTGTTTCTTACTACAAAGAGGGAGAAAAAGAAGATAGGGTGGAAAATGTTGTTTTTGCAACACCTCTAAATATAACGGAAAAAATATTTCCGGAGCTAAATATAGAGAGTGACATTGATTATCCGGAATCCAAATGTCTTTTCGTTGAAGGAGAACTAAAAAGGCCTGAGATAAAATTTATGATAGGAATGCCCGGAAATAAGGCAAACCTTAAGGCTGTTTTTAATGTTTTTCCTTATTATCAGCTTGTTTATCCGGCAGATATGAATAAAGAGGTTGATTTGAGCAAACTATATAATAAACACAAAGTTGTTGAAGAGGAGAGTCTTTCTCCCGCCATGCCGGTGATTGGCCCCGGAGACAGAGTTCCGGAAATGGAAACAGACACTGAAGGGGCTTATCTTTGTGGAGATTATTATTACTACCCTTGGCTTGAAACAGCTGTAGTTACCGCTGAAATTGTTGCCAAAAAAATAACTGAAAAAAACAGCTAAAAACATAAATTTAAATTAAAAATTTTAATTACAAAGACATGATTAAAAATTTACTAGTAAAAAGCTTTTTGGTTTGTTTGTTTTTTTCTTTTAGCTTTTCTTTTGCAATTGCCAGCGAAAAGGAAGAAATAAAAAAAGACTTTCAAGAAATAAAAGAAAGGGTTTATGAAATAGAAAGAGATACTCATATAATTATTGACGGCAAGGAGGATATATTGGCATCCTTTCCGCGAATTCCTTCTGATTTTCGTTTTGCGGAGACCACGCCCATAAGGTACGAAGATTATGGAAAAGAAGTTTTTTATATGCAAATAATATTGAATGCCGATCCCCAGACAAGACTTGCTGAGTCGGGGATAGGTTCTCCCGGAAAAGAAGTTAAGCGTTTTGGAAACATTACAAAAAATGCCGTTAAAAAATTTCAAGAAAAATATAAAGAAGAGATACTTCATCCTTGGGGAATTACTGAGCCTACGGGCATAGCGGCAATACAAACACAAAAAAAACTTAACAAAATATTAGAAGGAGAGGTTGTAATTAAATTAAGCAAAAGAGAGAAACTTTTAGAGATTAAAAGAGAGCTTTTGCTCATATTGGAAGATATTATAAAATTAAGAGAGAAAATAGATGATTATGAAAAATCCACAGACCCTGATGATGACACCGATGACGATGATTCCGACCCTGACCCCATAGAACCCGATGATGATGACCCGGAAGATCCTGAAGAGCCCGAAGGAGCGGAAGATGCCCCACAAAATTTTCAGGCAAGAGTAATAGCTTACGGAGAGGTTTTACTTACTTGGGATAAAGATGAAGATGTTCAAAGATATGTTGCTTATAAAGGGAAAGCGTCAAGAGACTACGAAATGTACGGACATACCACAAAAGACTACGGTATAATTTCAGGACTTGAGTATAAAGAAACTTATTATATGGCAGTTACTCAAATTGTTGACGGTAAAGAGAGTGGGTATAGTAGAGAGATTAAAATAACAATGAACTTGGAGCCAACCCCTTTTAATTTGCAAACCAAAGAGGCGAAAATAAAAAATCAGCAAGCAACTATAGTTCTTGAATGGGAAACGGATAGGGGAGGAATTGAGCAGTATAATATTTACCGATCACTAAACCACGAAGGACCTTATAATAAGGTTGGTGTTAGCACCAAAGAGGAATTTATGGATATGGGGGTTGGAATGCAGGCGATTTATTATTATGTTGTTACTCAGGTTATTGACGGAAAAGAAAGTGAGTATAGCGGAGAACATGTTGACAGTTGGTACAATGCAACAGGGCCAAAACAATACCCTCATCCCAAAAAAGAAGATATTTTAAGAGACTTGGATTAACTATAAAAAAAGGTCGTTTTATCAATTTAATTTTTTATCAACATGAAAAAGAAGAAAAAAATGATTCACAAAGTAAAAGTTATAATAGTTATCTTGATGGCTGCCGGAGTTGCTCTTTCCGCTCTTGCTCCTATTTTTGCCCAAAGCAAAGAAGATGAAATGAGAGAAATAAGAGAAGATGTGGTTTCAATTTCCAGGCAACTTGAAGAAATAAAAGAAGATTATCACAAAGAACCTGAAACCAAAACAAGGACAGCTCTTGTTTCGGGAGTTCCTTCGGGTTTTTCTTTTAATCATAACCTAAGACAAAGAGCTACGGGAGAAACAGTTATTTACTTACAAAAAGTTCTTAATGTCGATCCTCAAACAAGAGTTGCAAGTTCCGGTCCGGGTTCTCCGGGAAGAGAAACCAACTATTTTGGTCCGGCTACGAGAGATGCTCTTATTAGGTTCCAAAGAAAATACGGAATATCTCAGACGGGAGACTTTTTATCACAAAGCAGAGCTAAAGCAAACGAAATTCTTCAAAGCGGAGTGACAATTACAGAGACAAAAGAGAAAGACAGTGAAGATATAAAGGAAAGAGTTAATGCTCTTTTCTTAAAAGTGAAAGAAACAAAAGAAAGACTTAGAAACATTTTACAGGAAGAAGAAGAGGAAGAAGATGTAGAAAGGATTGAAAAAACTCTTAGTGAGTGTCTTTTTGACATCCCCAAAGCACAAAATTATTCAGATAGTCAAGGAGTATGTACTATGGAAATAAGAGAAATGAGTTGCGATGGTAAGTTAAGCTATACAGCAAAAGATGGTTGCGAAATAAGTTTCTTAAAAGACAGTGGCTGGGAAAGTAAGGAAACTGAAGTAAAATAAAAAACACTAAATGTTTTTGCTCCGCATTTTTTTATGCGGAGTTTTTTATTTAGGAAGAGTTTCTAAGAATTCTTCTACAAGATATCGCGCTCCGGGTTGCTCTTCCAGTCCTTTTAATGCATACTCTTTTGCTTTTTCGTAGTATCCTGTTTCTCGATAAGCGGTGGCCAGCGAGAAATAGTTTTGCACTATTGAGGGATCTTCTTTGATAAGTAATAAGTAAAGAGGTATTGTTTTCTCATAGTCTTTGGTTTCTATGTGGTGGCGCAAAATGGTATTTATGCCGCCTGTGAAGTTATATTCTCTTGCTTCTTCTCTTGCTTTTTTTGCACCTTCTTTATCAAGAACAGACATAGATATTGCCTTAAGCAAGACACACATTTCTTCATCTTCTTTTAATTCAAGGCATTTTCTAGAGCTATCTAAAGAGTCTTTGAAATTTCCTTTTTTGGCGTAGAGAATAGAAAGACTTCTATGAGAAGAGTAACGGTTTGGCCTAAGATTTAATGCTTTTTCATAGGCATTAATGGTTTTTTGAAGGTATTTTTCAGGATCTTCTTTGTGATCGACCAAGTTTGCCGCAGATGTTCCTAGATTTGTCCATCCTCTTGTGTAAGATGGTCTTTTTTCCGTTACTACTTTCATTGCATTAAACATTTCTTGAGCTTTTTCTTCTTCATTTTCAATACATTTGTCGGCTATTAATCCTTTTTTAAAGAAGAGATACGCGTCAATGGGCAATTGATCGGAGGTTGCTTTTTTTGCGTATGAGAGTGCTTTTTCGCATTCTCCTGCGCTTTGATAGCTTTCGGCAATTAAAATATCTCTATTTGAAGTAAGCAGGTTCCAGTTAAGACTATAAGAAAACCACAAAAAGAAAGGAATAGCTAAAATCATAAAAGCCACTTTGTAGCTATTAATTTTTGATCTTTTATTTAATTCTTTATCAATATTTATATCTTTTTCTTCAATGCAAAGGTAAAAAATATATCCAATAATCACGGCAAAAAGAAGATAGGTTGAAAAATCATCTACGGTAAAAAAATTAGCTACAAAAAAAGTAATAAGTGTTGCTTGAAGGGCGTAATAATCTATTTCCTTTCCTTCTTTTCTCTTCCTCAGGGCCAGAAAGAGAGAAATAAATATTAGAAGGAATATTAAAAGGGCGGGAAAGCCCCCCCAAACTCCTATCTCTATAGGGAGATTGTGTGCCGTATCCCACCATCCGTCTTGTTGAATAAAAGGAGCTTCCGGATGGAAGTGCCTATCAAACGCGTAGGCAAAATTTTCTACTCCGTATCCGGTAACAGGTTTTTCCAAAATTGCATTCCAGCCAATAACGAATCCGCCAATACGTGGGTCTTCCAGTGCTCTTTGAACATCCATTCTCCTTGTAAGCCCGTGAAGAAAAGAATTTTCTTTAACAAAATCGGGAAGAGGAGATGTATTTACGTAATATACCAGCAAAAAAGCAATGGCTAAAAAAGAGAGAAGCCCCACCTTTAAATATTTAAATATCTTTTCTTTTCTTGGGAAAAACAGAGCAAAATAAATGGATCCGGCAACGATTCCGAGTACTGCAGCACGAGTAAAAGTAAGTATTACTCCAAAAAAGATGATAGCAAGAAAAATAATGTAAATATTTTTTTGTGTCTTTCTCTCTTCCTTTAAAAGAAAAGAGATTAAGGGAAAAATCAATATCGCAAGATAAGTGCCTAAAATTGTTGGATTTCCGAAAGAGGCGTATGGTCTACGTGTTGCCTCGACGAGTAGCCCTTCAAAAAGACCTTGCCATTGAGCAAAAGCCAAAAAAGTTGCCCCTACTCCGGTAAAAAAAAGAATATTCCAGGCGGTTTTCCACTCTTTTTTTTGCAGGAGAAAAAATGAAAAGTAACCAAAAATAATAATAAGGGAAAAATTTAAAAACCCGCCACCTCTTGCAGGGTCGCCAAAAATACTAAAGTTAGTATCTACAGAGAGTATTACGGAAAACAGAAGAATTGCTAAAAGAGCAAGCGGAGCGAAAAAAAACACTTCCTTTCTCCCTTTGATTTTTTTAATAAATTCTCTAAAAAGAAAAGCTCTTTTGGCAAAAAAAATATCGTAAACAAAATAAAGAAAAAGAGCAGAAAAAACAATTCTAAACACAATAGATTTTCCAAAGGCCGGAGGAGCAAACAGAGGAGGAATGTTTAAAAGAGGCAAAAGAAGAATAATAAATATTCCTATTTTGTAAATCAAAGGAGTTTCTTTTATTGTTTCAGCTATTTTTTTCCCCATAAACGAGTTATTAAATTTATTTTTTGTGTTTTTTAACTAATTGCTTGTGGCCAATATTATAAAATTTATTTTCCTTTTTAGCAAATAATCCCCACTTTACGCCCTTAAGGGGCGTAAGATGGGGATTTAAGTGTAGGTGAGTTACCTATTTTTTAGGAAAATAATTTTTTCGAAAACAGAAACAAAGAGCAAAAAAAGAAAAAGACTTGTAACGTTTTTCATTCTTTCGAAATCAAATCCATAACGAAACATTTTTATCCCTCCTTTAAAATTTCTTTTATTATAAAACAAATAAGATAATATGTAAAATTAGTAAAAATATTTTTTAATTATTTTAAGCAAATGAAAAAAGTTTTCTTGTATAATTTTTTAAAACACAATATGATGTAAGTGTAGATAAAATAAATTAAAAAAATGGAAGAAGAAAATATTAAAAATTTTATAGAAAAAGAAAAAAACTCTACAAGAAGAGTAAAGGCGGAAGTTATTCGGGTTGAAAAAGATTATATTCTTAAAAAAGAAGGGGAAGAGGGACTTGAAAAGGTAAAAGATAAAATGAAAGAACTTGAAGTGGATTTGGATTTTGAAAAATTAAACTCTTTAACATGGGAAAAAGAATGGAAAAATTCTGCCTTTATTGCTATTTGTAAAGAGGTTTTTAATTGGTCTGACGAAGATATTTTTGAGATGGGTAGAAACTCCCCAAGAGCTTCTTTTTTTATAAAAACAATGATTCAATATTTTATTTCCGTGGATACTGTTTTTAATAATGTCGGGGATTATTGGAGAAAACACCACGACTTTGGAGAACTTGAGCCCGTTGAGCTTAATAAAGAAGATAAATACATTGTAGTGCGGAAAAAATTTTTTCAAACTCTTCCTGTGATGTGTCGTTATCATGCCGGTTATTTTAAAGGAGTGCTTGAATTTGTAATAAAAAGCGAAGAAATCTCGGTAAGGGAAACAAAGTGTATGCATAAAGATGGTCCTTATCACGAATACCTTATAACTTGGAAATAGTTTTGATTAAATTTGCCTATTTTTGAAAATTGTTTATTATACTATAAATATTTTTTACAAAAGGAGGGATCATTTTGCTCAAAAGTGAGCTATACTTAAACGAAGCACCAGAGTTCCTTGAAAACAAGCCTCCTGTCTTTCAAAAATCATTTTTTATGGTTTTTGGGCTAAGAGCGAGAAGTGAGGTAGAAGTTTTTCGTATGACGGAAGAATTTTGTAATTTAATGGGAAAGAGAGTAAAAAAAGAAAAAGCCAAAGAAAGGGAGATAGGAAGAAAAGAGATTTATCTTATTCAAAAAGAAAATCTTTTTCTTCTTGGAGTGGAGAAGAATAAACATCACTGGCCACCCAAAAGCAGAAGCGGGAAAACAACAATAAAAATTCCCGTAGAATTTCACGAAGGATGGCACGGAATTTTTACAAATTTATATAAAAAAGAAGAGCTTTTTCTTTTTCTGGAGAAGATAATCTTGAAAGAAAAGGAAGTAGACGAACTTACATTAATGCAATTGGCAGACAAAACCAGAGAAGAGATAAAAAGACAAAAGAGGCGCGAAAAAAAACGAAAAAAATCCACAAAAAAAATTGTGGTACCAATAACCGGCTTTTAGGCCGGTTTTTTCTTTAATTTTTTTATGATAAACTAAAAAAGTATAAGTAATTTTCAAAAAAATGAAAAACAAAAAAGATGAAGAGATGAAAATAATGGTTTCTTCTCTTACTTATCCACTTCCTAACGGAGTTACGGCCTCTCTTAACACAGCAGTTGACGGTCTTTTAAGAGAAGGGCATAAAGTTATGATTGTTGCACCTAAATACAAGGTAGGAAAAGCGAGACCCGAGCATCAAGAGATTCCTTCTTCTTTGGTGGCACACAGAATTGCCATGAATTTATTTGGAAAAGAAGAAAGAGTTTTTAGAATAAATTCCAAAAAGAGAATAGATGCCCTGGCCAAAAAGTTTAATCCGGACATTTATTGGCTTCATACAGTTACATGGGGTGCGAATGCCTTTGAAACACAAATGCTTAATTCTTCCAAAAAGAAGGTTCTTTTTTATCATACTTTAGTTGAAGAATATGGAAGACTTTATGCGGGAGAAATGGGAGCTCTTGTTATGCGAAAAAGAACAAAAGCACTTTGCAATAAAGTTGATGCTGTAATGACACCCAGCAATATGATGAAAAATAAACTTCTTGAGTACGGAGTAAAAAAACCTATCTATATAATACCGACGGGAATAAGTGCTCCCAAAAAATCTTTTACCAAGAAAGAAATCAGAGAAAAATTTAATCTTCCTCCAAACAAAAAAATCTTACTTTATTTAGGGAGAATGTCCAAAGAGAAGAATATAGAAGCTCTTCTTAAAATGATGGTGGACTTAAAAAGAAAAAATTATAAAGCTATTTTGCTTTTTGTCGGTCCGGGAGATATTCAGGAAGTAAAAAAGAAATCACGCAAAATGGGTATAGAAGATGTTGTTTTTTGCACTGGTCCGCTCAAAAGAGAGGAGGCGCAAAAAGTTTATGGAGGGTGTGACGTTTTTACTTTTTCTTCTCAGACAGAGACACAAGGATTGGTGGTCGGAGAAGCAATGCTCGTCGGTTTGCCGGTAGTTGCACTTGCTTCACCAATTCAAAGAGAGGTTTATCCTGAAGGAAAGGCAGTAATATTAAAAAAAGAAGAAAACTTTTCTCAGGCAGTTATAGATATTTTGGAAAATAAAGAAAAAAGAGAAAGAATGACAAAGGAAGCCAAAAAATTTGTTTTAAATAATTTTTCAAAAAGTCTAATGACAGAAAGGCAAATAAAGGTCTTTAAGGATGTACTTAAAAAAGATAAATAAAAAATGAAAGAAGATATATATAATTTTTGTAATCAAATTTCTTTTTCCCCGGAAATAGAAAATAAGGAAAGATGGGGAAGCTATAAAAAGTATGTTTTATGTGGAATGGGAGGTTCTCATCTTCAGGGAAATATTTTTAATTCGGTTTTTTCGGATTTTCCCCTTTTTTTGCATTCGGATTACGGGCTTCCTAATATTTCTTTTGACGATAAGGCAATTATTGTAGCATCTTATTCGGGAAATACGAAAGAAACAATTGATTCTTACGAAAACGCAATAGCAAAAAATATTCCGGTTATTGCTATTTCTAAAGGAGGAAACCTTTTAAAGATAGCGAAAGAAAAAAGCCTTCCTTATATCAAAATTCCACAAAACAATGTTCAGCCCAGAATGGGAATAGGATATAGTTTGAAATCTCTTTTGAAAGCAATAAATTTAAAAGAAGCAATCAAGGAGACCGAAAAAACAGCTAATAATCTTGAAAAAAGAAGAGAGGAGTTAAGAGAAAAAGGGGAAAAGATAGCTTCTTTGATTGAAAATAAGGTGCCTGTTATTTATGGTACGCAAAGAAATTATGCGCTTTGCCTTATATGGAAAATAAACTTTAACGAAACATCAAAAATACCCTCCTTTCACAATATAGTTCCGGAAATGAATCACAACGAAATGACAGGCTTTGACATAGCACCATCAACTAAACATTTGAGTGAAAAAATGATTTTTATTAACGTGAAAGATGAGGATGATTTTCCAATGAATAAAAAAAGAATGGATGTTTTAAAAAAAGTTCTTGAAAAAAGAGATTTTCAGGTTCTGGAAATTGAAATTAAGGGAACGTCAAGAATGGAAAAAGTGCTTTCCGGGTTTATTCTTTCTGCTTGGTCGGCTTATTATCTTGCGCAAGGGTATGGTGTTGATCCCGAAGGGGTTCCAATGGTCGAGGAGTTTAAAAAAATGATTTAAAGCTTTGAAATTAAAATGAAGGGAAAGAGTTATTTTTATGATTTGCATTGTCATACAATAAAATCCGGACACGCCAGTACAACTTTAAAAAGCATCATCAAAAAAGCCAAGGAAAGGGGTGTTGACGGCGTTGCTATTACCGAGCACGATGAAATTTATTCAGGGCCAATTCTTGTTGACGGTATTTCCATAATTCCCGGAATTGAGGTTAGTACAAAAGAGGGCCATCATCTTTTGGGATTTTTTGTAAAAGAGAAGATTGAAAAAGATACGGATTTTTGCAGCGCAGTAATGGAAATTAAGCGTCAAGGAGGGTTTGCTTTTTGGGCACATCCGCTTAGAGGGAAAGAAAATTTCCCTGAAAATTATAAAGATTTTTTAGAGCTTATTGATGGCATGGAATCGGGTAATGCGATGGATAGCGCAAAAGAAAGAGAAAAAGTATCAAAAGAGTGCATAAAAGAAAATCTTTTGGAAAGCTCAGGTTCTGATACTCACGCCAGTGGGCAGGTGGGAATGGGGGTGGTAGAAGTCTTTGAAAAACTAAATAAAGAAAATTTTTTAAAATCAATAAAAGAAGGAAATATTATAGTAAGAGAAGAGATAAAGTCTTTTAGAGAGAAAAATGATCGTTGGAGAAAAGTAATAAGAAAAGCAAAGGCAGAGAATAATTTTTTGAAAGAAAATTTTTACTCAAAATTTGTCTTAAGAAACTATTTTAGAGTCAATAATTTTAAGTTGAGAAAAATTCATTTTAATCACAAAAAAAGAGTTAAATGACAAAAAAATTTCAAAAAAAGGAAGAATCTTTTTTGTGTGATAAGTGTAAAACTTTTATTAAAGGAGACGGATATACCGATCATTGTTATAATTGTTTATGGTCAAAGCACGTTGATAATAACCCGGGAGACAGAGCTTCTTCTTGCAAGGGAATGATGGAACCTGAGGGCGTAGAAAAAAGGGGAGAAAGATTTATTATTTATTACCGTTGTACTTTGTGTGGGTTTAGACACAAAGTAAAATCGGCAAAAGAAGACAACATTTTAGAGATTATAAAAATGAGTAAGAGAAAGATTGATTATGGAAAAAAAAGAAAGAATTAAGAAAAAGATAGAGAATCTTTTAGATGTTCCCTTAAAAGCGATTAAGGGAGACGAAAACGAAAATATAGAGAAAAAATTGGGCTTTTTTTTGGTGGATAAAGAGTACATTAGAGGAGTTGAAGAAAGGAGTGAAGACTGGGGGTTTGTTTATTATAGCACCACGAGAAATATAGCAATTTCCAAGAAAGAAATGCCTCATAATAAGTGGGAGTATTGTATTTTTAAAATGGGATTTAATAAAGAAGCACAAGAAAATCTTTTTCCGAGTCCGGGAATGGAAACAAAAAAATACCGTTTTTTACACGAAGCTAATCATGCTTATCAAGACTATCTTTGCTTCAATGAAAGTCCAAAAGAACCGGAGGCTTGGTATGAAAAAGTACTGGAAGGAGAAATTGAATCTTGCTACGGAAGATTGTTTAAATTTTGTTTTCAAAAAAGAATGCAAGAGGATGAAAAAGAGGGCGCTAAGGGGGAAAGAAAAAGAGGGCTTTCCGTTTGGGGAAATTCTTCCAACTACAACCATGAAGAAAACGAAAATATTCCAAATAAATTTTCCGAAATTGCCGTAAGAGCACAAGAGGATGCTAATGAGCTTGTAACAATGTATCTTTGGCACCCGATTTATTTTGACATGTATTTAGACGCACTCTCCTTAAACCATAATAAAGAAAAAATAAGAGAAAGGGAGTTAACGGAAGAAGATTTAAATAAAGACGGCTTAGCAAGAATTAAAAATGATGAAGTAAATTATTTAAAAAAATTGATAACTGATTATGTTCAAGAAATGAAGGAAAACATAGAAAAAGAGGAGTCTTAATTTTTCTCACAAGCTCTTTGGTGATTGTTTTTTAGCTAAAATGTATTAAAATTTATTACAATGAAAATTGAATACAAAAATCCGGAAAAAAAGCAAAGTATTTTTATTTGGGAGGCGGAAATTAATTTTCTTTCCAAAGAGAGGGAATTTAATTTAAGAAATGCGAGTGAAGAAGAAATAAAAGAAATTGCCCAAAAAAGGTATGGCAGAGATGTGCATGTCTTTCCTTCCTCACAAAGACAGGAAAGTTTCTTTCTTTGGATTTCAAAGATAAAAGAATGGGAAAGTCAAAAAAATATAGATGCTCATTACAGCATAAGGGAAAGTAAGGAATACGAAGATAAAGAAAATAAAAATACAATTGCGCTATATGATTTTTCAAAAAATATATTGGGCAAAAAGCAACTTAAAGTTCAATTTTCTACTGACATCTATCAGGTAGCGTTTGATCCCGGAGATTGGAAAACAAAGGAATACGACAAATCTTCTCCTTTTTATATAAGGTACACAAGAGGCGAAAGATATATCGGTCAAACGGAAGATATTGTTAATTTGACAAACGATATTACTCGGGAAGGGGAGGGTTATTTGGCAAAAGCAAAAATAATATATAACTGGATAATAAAAAACATTACTCCGCAAAATACAAATACGAGAAGAGGGGCAATGAGGGTTTTAGAAAATGGCAGTGGAGGAACTATTGAAATCAATTTTCTTTTACTTGCTATGCTTAGGGCGGCTGATATACCGGCTAGAATGATTTCGGGTGTTTGGGGAGAAATTGAGAAGAGGCAAGAATTTCACTTTTGGACAGAATTTTACATTGAAGGAGTTGGATGGATTCCCGTTGATTGTGTAAAAAAAATGTTTGGTGATATGGATAATAAAAGAATAATACTTAGTAAAGGTGAGAACATTTCTCTTGAAATGGCTCCTGAAAATGACAATTTCTTTAATATAAGTTACAAAAGAATTTTTTTTCTGCAACCGGAAGCCTTTTATGTCAGTAAAAAAGAAGAGGGCTTTTTCGCCATAAAAGAAAACAAATATATTCTTGTTAAAGGGCAAAGATAAGAGAATAAAGAAAATTAAATAGCTTGCAATGAAAAAGGAGGGTGCAATTTCAAGAAAAGAGAAAAAGGGTATTATTTGAAAAAATATGAACAAAGTAAAAAACAGAGTAGTTGGAGCTTCTATTTTAATAGGAGATTTTTTACTTTTTTACATTTCTCTTTATTTGGCTCTTTTTATAAGAAAGGGAGGTTCTCCCGACATAGATTTGTTTTATTCTCTGCAAGCTCCCTTTTTGTATCTTTTTTTTATTTGGGCTCTTGTTTTTTTTGTTTTGGATTTTTATGAACTTGATTCTTTTAAAAAGACAGTTCCTTTTCTAAGAGGAATGATTGTTTTTTCTTTAATTGCAACTTTGCTAGGAACGTTTTATTTTTATTTTCAGCCTCAGTTGGATGTTACTCCAAGAGCAATACTATTTCTTACGGTTATTAACTTTACCGTCATTTCTTCTTTGTGGAGGATTGTTTTGTTAAATGTAGCCGGGTCTAAGAGTTTTCAAAAAAAAGCCCTTTTTGTAGGTTTTTGTAAAGAAATGGAAGAAATTATTGAAAGAGAATCTTTAGATTATGAATTTGTGGGTATATATACAAAAGATGAAGTTCCCAAAAAAGTAAAAGAAAAAATAAAGGTGGTTGACGATATTGCTTTAGCAAAAAAATTATTGGAAAAAGTTGATGTTTTAATTCTTTCTCCGGAGATAAAAAATGACAAAGAGGCGGTAAAAAAAATTTTTACTTCTTTTTCGCTTAATATGAAGTATATGGAGTTTTCTTCTCTTTACGAAGAGATTGTTAAAAAGGTTCCTCTGCGCTCGTTGGATGAGTGGTGGTTTTTGGAAAATATATCAAGACCGCAAAGAAAAATGAACGACATAATAAGTAGAATACCCGAGCTAATTGTCTCCTTAGTAGGAGTTATTGTGCTTATCTTTTTGTTTCCTTTTTTTGCTTTGCTTATAAAAATTGACTCAAGGGGGCCTGTTTTATATAGACAAAAAAGAATAGGGGAGAAAGGAAAAGAGTTTGTTTTATATAAATTTAGAACAATGCACTATAAGGAAAATGAAAAACCTGCTCCATGGAGAGAAGAAAAAGACGGCGAGGTAACAAGGATTGGCTTACTTCTAAGAAACAACCATCTAGATGAACTGCCCCAATTTTATAATATAATAAAGGGGGATTTGGGTTTTGTTGGTCCTCGACCGGAAATGTCCGAGCTTTCCAAGCACTTTGAAGAAAATATACCCTTCTATAGATTGCGTTACTTGGTTAGACCGGGTCTTACCGGATGGGCACAAATAAATTATCCGCCATCAAAAAGCATAGAAGAGGCAGAGGAAAAATTTAAATACGATCTTTACTATATCAAAAATAGGTCTTTCTTTTTTGATATTGTTATTATTATAAAAACAATTAGAGCTATTTTTTAAAATAAAATTTTGCTATAATAAAATTTAATGTTATTGAAGATATTGCAAAGTTTTTTAATGCCCAGCACTTTTGTACTTTTACTCGCTTTAATCGGGCTTATTTTTATTAAAAAAAAGAGAAAATGGTCTAAGATTTTATTTTTTCTCGGAGCTTTTTTATACTATTTTTTTTCTATTACACCGGTTAGTGATTTTCTTCTAATGCCTCTTGAGGAAAAACATTCATTTTTGGCAATTGAAGAAATGGATAGGGCTCAAAAGATAGTTCTTCTTTTAGGAGGAAGAGAGAGCAATGTTTTACGCGGAAGTGAAGTTCTTAGAATTTGGCATTTGACAAACGGAAAAATGAATATAATTATTTCCGGAACCGATCCTCTTATTTCAACAAGTAAAGAGGCAACGGCAGTAAGAAACTTTTTTATTTATAGGGGAGTTAATCCGGAAAATATTATCATAGAGGGAAAGTCTCGAAACACAAGAGAAAATGTTATTAATGTTAAAAAAATTGTAGAAGAAAAACCATTTTTCCTGGTTACTTCGGGTTATCATATGAATAGATCTCTTATAGAATTTGAAAGACTGGGGGCAAATCCAATCCCGGCTCCTGCAGATTTCAAGAGAAAACGTTTTCCTTCTTATACGATTTTTGATTTTATTCCAAGTGCACAAAATTTAAGAAATTCGGACATTGCTTTTCACGAGCATATTGGAATTATTTATTATCGTTTTATTTATTTATTTGGAGACTAATTTTAAAGACGCATAAAGTGTTTTAAGAATTGTTCAAAAAAGAGTTTATGAGAAAAGAGAGATATAAAGTTATAATTATTTTTTGCGTATTAATTTTTTTAGTACCTTTTTTTAGTGTCCGGGGATCTTTTTTCCCGGAGAAAGACTATTTTTTTATAGAACCTTCTTTTGACAAGCGTTCAAGAGGAAGGACCGAGGGAGAGCTTGTTCTTGTTACCAATTATATTTATTTTTATATAGAAAGTAGCTTATGGGAAAAGTTTGATGAGCAAGAAAAGAGAGAGTATAGAAGCATTATGTATTCGGCTGGAAATGATTTTGAGAGAAATACTTATCCTTGGGTGTTAAATAATTTTGGTAGAATGCCTTCTCACGACATTGTGGGGGGTAGAGAGAGAATGGCGGTGTTTTTTCATTCTATGACTGATGGATCCGGAGGTTATTTTAGAAAAGGAGATCAGTACTCAAAATATCAGTATCCTCGATCAAACGAAGGAAATATTTTATATTTAAACGCATCACTCATAGAAGACGATAATCTTGGAGGATATATTGCTCATGAATATGTTCATCTTGTTACGTTTAACGAAAAAACTTGGGATTATCAAATAGAGGAAGAAATTTGGCTTGATGAACTTCGGGCGGAAATGATTATTTCCATTTTGGGCTATGACGATACTTACGAGGGAAGTAATCTTGAAGAAAGAAAAAGAACCTTTTTAAGAAGTCCAAGCACTTCTCTTACTCAGTGGAAAGAGGAAATTGAAGATTATGGAGTAGTCAATATTTTTGGACAATATCTTCTTGATCATTATGGTGATAAAGTTTTATCTGAGTCAATGAATATAGATATAGTAGGGATTCCGAGCATTGATTATGCTCTTTCAAAGATTGAGGCCGAGAAAACATTTTCTCAAATTTTTACCGATTGGAAAGTAGCTGTTTACTTAAATGATTGTTCTTACAAAAAAGAATATTGCTTTAAAAATGAGCACTTAGAAGATCTAAAAGTTTCTCCCACTACTTTTTTTGTTTCTTCTGAAAGAGAAAATCCTTTTTTCTTTAAGGAGGAGACTACAAACTGGGCGGGAAATTGGTACAAAATAACCGGAGATAAGGGGGATCTTACCTTAAGATTTGATGGTGAAGAAAGGTTTGTTGTTCCTTATGCTCTTTGTGGGGCAAATGATAAGTGTAAACTTGATTATATTGCTTTAAATAGAAGAGGAGAGGGAGAGTTGGTTGTGGAAAACTTTAATACGGAGTATGAATCACTTATTGTTATGCCTTCTATGCAAGGTAAATTTAGGGGATTTAATGGACCGGAAGATAAATTTTCTTTTACTTTTGAAATTGAGATTGAAAGAAAAGAGGAGACGGAAAGAGAGAAGCGCATTAGAGAATTAAGAGAAAGAATACATGTTTTAAGAGGCAGAGTAGAGGAGCTTTATTTTCTGATAAAAGGAGAAGATTATACTGAGATAAAAATTGTTGAGCTTGAGGAAGATCTTTATTTTGGAATGACGAACTCAAGTGAAGTTAAGAGATTACAAAAATTTTTAAAAAAACAAGGAGAAGAAATATATCAGGAAGGCTTGATTACGGGAAATTTTTATCAAATGACAGAAAATGCGGTAATTCGCTTTCAAGAAAAATACAGCAAAGAAATTCTTGATCCCTTAAATCTTTCTCAAGGAACCGGATATGTCGGTAGTTATACAAGAAAAAAAATAAATTCTTTGATTGGAGAGTAAAATGCGTAATTTGATAAAATTTATAATCGCCTTTGTTGTGGGCGCTTCTCTTTTTTATTTTGTTGTAAAAGAGACAGGCGCAGATGCAATTTGGGCGGCAATTTCTCTTTTTTGGGGTAAAGAGGGACTTTTGATATTGGCAATTACCTTAATTGTGGCTATTTTTGGCGCTATGCGATGGAAAAGTATTTTAAAAACTCAAGGAGAGAATGTTTCTTTTTTTCTTACAATTCGCTACCTTGTGAAAGGATTTACGGTTGATTTTCTTACGCCTTTTTCTCTTTTTGGTGGAGAGATGGTGAGGATTTTCTTAATGCAAGAAAAGGTGGGAATAAGGAAAAGTGCTTTTTCCGCAATAACAGACAAAATCCTTGACGTAACAACACACTTTTTTTTCCTTGTTCCCGGAATAATTCTTTTTGTTTTCTATGGTGGCTCTGTAAAAAGCCTTTTTTTTCTTTATGCGGGAATTGTTATTATAGTTATGCTTCTTTTGATTGTTCTTTTTTATAATCGTATTTTGAAAAAAAGAAGCTTTTTGTTTTGGGTTTTAGGTGCTTTTAAAAAAACCAGAAACCTTATAACCAATACGGAAAACGGGAAAATAATTACGCAGGTGGAAAAAGATATGATTGATTTTTTTTCGTCAGAAGAAGGTTATTTTACAAAGGGAATTCTTATTAGTTTTTTAAGACACCTTTTCTTGCTTTTTCGTGTTTTTGTAATAATCTTTTTTGTTGCGGAAGTAGCTGACATAGGGGTTGCTTTGGCAATTTACGGTCTTGTCATTTTGTCCATGATTTTACCTTTGCCTGCTGCTCTTGGTGGCCTTGAGGCTATTTTGGCTCTTGGATTTGGGGCGTTGGGACTTGGCTTTTCTTCCGGGGTTACAGCGGCAATCATTTTAAGAAGTGCTGATTTAATTGTTTGTCTTTTTGGCGTTATTTTATTTATTCGTCTTTCTTTTAGTGCTTTTTATAGACAATTTTCTCTTTTTTTGACAAATTTCGGGAAGTGATTTTATGTTAATTAATTAACAAAATAGCCTTTGTTTTGAATAAATTTACGGGCTTGACATTTTTTTTTATTTTGATAATATTCAAATTAGAGAGTACGTTGGAAATCGTTACTCCAGTTAGGCAAAAAACCTCACTCGAGCGAGGTTTTTTGCTTTCTTAAAATAAAAAGATTTGTTGTTAAATATGCAGTATATATTGCATAAATTTAGCTTAAAAAAAGAAAAAAGTTTACGCACTTGCATGCTGTCTTAAACTATAGACGCATTTTTTTATCAAACTTGTTTTGATTTGGTTTTATCGATAAATTTAAAAAAATCAAGGAAAGCTCGAATATAGGGCTTGACACCTTTTTTCGCTTTGATAGAATAAGTTTGGGTCGGAAGGCACGTACTCATAAGAATTGGAGTTAACGCTTCCGGCCCTTTTATTTGCACCCAATAAAAAGTGTTTTGTT
>PWJI01000051.1 GCA_003560095.1 Candidatus Nealsoniibacteriota bacterium | reverse complement strand
GTGGATATTTTTCTCGAATGATAAGTTACACAATAAGGTCAGAGAGTGTTTACGGAGAAGAGGTGAAGTGTTCTCATAAAGGAGACGAATATCATGACTTTATAATAAGATGGAAGTAATAAAAAAGTAATTTTTATGTTTTTGAAGTCTTTTTTGGTTGCTCTTCCTACCTTTTTAATAATTGATATGATTTGGCTGGGCTTTCTTGCCAGGGGTTTTTATGATAAATATCTTGGGCATTTTTTAGGTGAGAGTGTTGATTGGTTTGCTGCAATTACTCTTTATGTTTTCTTTGTAATTGCTCTTGTTTTCTTTGTAATTACCCCCTCTCTAAAGAAAAAATCAGAAAAAAGTGCTGTTTTATATGGTGCTTTTTTTGGATTTATTACTTATGCAACATATGACCTTACCAATCTTGCTACGCTTGAAGGGTGGCCTGTTGTCGTTGTTTTTGTTGACATTGCCTGGGGAAGTCTTCTTGGAGCATCCGTATCCGCAATTACTTTTTTTATTGTTAATAAATTTTTGTAATGATTTTTTTGATTTTTAAAAAATAATTATGTCTACAAGACATCTAAAACTAGATCTTCATGCAATATATAACAAAGGTGAACTTATAGAAAAAGAGCTTGAAAATATTATTGATGAAGCAATAGAAAAGAAAGCAAAAAAGGTAGAAATAATACCGGGGAAAGGAAGTGGTCAATTAAAGAAAAGAGTTTTAAAATTCTTAGATCGAAAAGACATAAAAGAGAAGTATCACAGATTAAAAAAAGATTCTGATAATTTTGGGAGAGTGTTTGTTTATTTTCGTTGGAAGTAAATCTTTTTTAAAAATTATTATAAAGCAAAACCTATATATTTATTTTAAAAGACTCTTATGATAACTTAAGCTAATCTCGTTAAGTTTAATTATTGAAATATGAAATCCAAGAAAAATTTGAAAAAAGACGAAAAAGAGGCTGCTGAGCAATATGCGAGATCTTTTAAGTCTTATCACAGCTGGAGAACCAAGGAGAATCCTCAGGGTTGGTTTTATAATGATCATTTAGAAATTCCTGCAGTAAATAAGTTGCTGGGAAATGTGGAAGGGAAAAAGATTCTTGATTTTGGTTGCGGAACGGGAATTTACACAAAGAAATTAGCAAAAAAAGGGGCGGTGGTAAAGGGATTTGATATTTCCGAAGAAATGCTTTCTATTGCCAGAAAAGAAAATCTTCAGTTAGACTTGAGAAAAGGTTCGGGGTACGAAATTCCTTTTAAGGAAAAATTTGATATTGTTCTGGCTTCTCTTGTGGTACATTATTTAAAAGATTGGGATGAAATGTTTCAAGAGGTATCAAGAGTTTTAAAGAAAGGAGGGTACTTCATATTTTCTACCGGTAATCCGGTAATGGAGTCTATAAAAAAGAGTAAGCAGGAGGTGGATTATTTTCACGATGGAAAGTTTTGTGCCGATTGGAAAGATAATACCGGAAAAGAAATGAAAATGCATTATTATCACAAAACATACGAAAAGATCATTCAAGCTATAATAAAAAACAAATTTGAGATAGTTGATTATAAAGATTGTTTTCCGATAAAAAAAGCAAAAAAAATTTTTCCCGAAGAATATGACAAATACTCCAGGGAGCCGCTATTTACGGCGTGGAAAATAAAAAAGAAATAATTGAAGTTGTCCTATTAAAGTTTAATTTCTAAACAAATATATGAAAAAAAAGTATGACGTTATTATAGTAGGTGCCGGCCCGGCTGGGCTTAGTTGCGCTAAAGAACTTCAAAAAAGTGATAAATCTATATTGCTGGTTGAGAAAAACGAAGAAATTGGACCAAAGGTTTGTGCAGGAGGACTTAGCACAAAAGTTTTTCTAAAAGATCCTTCTTTAGAAGAAAAGGTTGCTTTTACTTTTTCTTCCATAAAGCTTTCTTTACCCGGTGGAAAAGAAAAAAAAGTTAATCATGACAAGCCTTTCGTTTCGACTATTTCTCGAAAAAAACTTGGGGAAATTATGCTTGATGAGATAGTAAGTGACAAGATTGATGTTGTTAAGGGTTCTCTTGTGGAAGTTAATGAGGAGGGCTTTGTAAAAGTAAACGGAGAAAAAGTAGAGTATGAATATTTGGTAGGAGCGGACGGAAGTAATTCTACAGTAAGAAAATATTTGGGACTAAAAACAGAAAAATTTGTTCTTGCAATGCAGTACAAAATTTCAAAAATACATAAAGAGTTGGAGCTTGTTTTTGATGCTAGTGTTGCCGGATCTCATTACGGATGGGTTTTTCCTCATGAGAAATTTACATTAATAGGTGTGTGTGGTTCTAGTGATTCTTTACATCCGTCTAAAATGAAAGAAGCTCTTAATTCTTGGATGAAAAGAAAGGGTTATAGCACAGAAAATATGGAGCCGGAAGGAGCAATTATTAATTTTGATTATAGGGGGTTTGATTTTGGAAATATCTATCTTGTGGGTGACGCCGCCGGTTTTGCATCGGGAATAACAGGAGAAGGAATTTATTTTGGTATGATTTCGGGGAGAGAAGTGGCAAAAAAAATAATGAATTCCTCATATGAATGTAAGGGCATAAAAAGAATTTTAAAAATAAAAAGAGTTCAAGAAAAAACCTTATCATT
>PWJI01000014.1 GCA_003560095.1 Candidatus Nealsoniibacteriota bacterium | reverse complement strand
GGCCCGAAGTTTGCGATGGGTAAACCACCACTTTCCGGTTTCCGGGGAATGGCTACGTTCTTAAAGGAATGTCTGGTGTCGGTTATTCCAGGCAAGAACGCCTCTGTCCACCGCAGTGCCTTTTGAGGTGTCCACACCTGCCAGATAGAACGGATGAGTTGCCAAAGCCCGCGTCCGGCTTCTGTTTTCGGCTTGGTAGAGATATGGTTGCGTACAAAACGTTCAACATGGGCCAAACACCGTTGTATTCGAATATTCGGAAAACACCGAAATACCGCTTCACCCAGGCCTTTTTGACTATCCATGACAATAACATCGACCGTATGAAAATGTGAGAGGAATTCCCACCAAGCATCGACACACTCCCGGTCAGCAAAACCCTATGAACAGACACTGGTACCACTGTGGCCGATGAGCACGGCATTGGTGCGTCGGAGAGATATACGCCATAACGATAAGGATACGTAAAATATAGTGAAGGCTGTGGCGGTGTCGGTGGTTCTTCATTCCAGAATGATTCAAACAAACGGATCATCTGTCGTCGGCAGTGGCCTCCTGAACACCGGTAAGCCAGCGTATGAACCATCGCCGGAGATGTCGTTTGCTTGTGTCAAAACGGAGTCTGATCGCACTTGTATTACATCTCTGGCACTTACCGGAGGCTGTTTTACCGCGCTTGTGCATGTGTATATTACATGTTGAGCAGAGTTTTTTTCATATGATTAGACAGTTAATTCTCTAATCATATCAAAAATCTTTAATAATCCTTTAAACAAGCTGTTTTATTAAAGTAGCATACTCCACGAAATGTCTCTTAGCTCTAAATTTTAACCGGTATGGCAACCAAAAAACCCGGCCCTGAAACCAGGAGCCGAGTTTTGGTAAACATTTATTTAATGTTAGGCAGCTTTGCTGACTTTGACAGCGTTCGGTCCTTTCGGACTGTCGGCCACTTCAAAAGTCACTTTGTCGCCTTCACGTAACTCATCGAAAGTTAAATCAACGAGTTCGTTAGCGTGGAAAAAGAGATCTTTTTCCTGACCTTCAACACTGATAAAACCGAAACCTTTGTCGGCCATCAGTCGAGCAATATTTCCTTCTTGCATGAGACTTGAAAATAAAGATTGGTAAAACATCAAAAACAGGGGACTGAACACTTGAGACTCGATCCTACTTCTCTTTGAACAGTGCTGGATTGATTTATTAAACTTAGCATTATTAGGCCAAATTGTCAAATCAAACTGGCTCCCTAAAATATCGTGTGGTGGATAACTAACTTTTAAGGCCCTGTTTACAGGTAAAAATATAATTTTCAACTCGGAAGTTTAGAAACATCTTTTAAAAGGTTGTGGTAAAGGTAACAAGTGTCTTTAAACAGCTAAAACATCTAAAATTTAAGGTGTTTAACTATCAAGGTGGCTTATTGAAAGGAAATCTATGAATTTTCTATAAAAATCTCCCACACTAAATTTTAGAGAGCCAAACTCGAGGTAAATATTAGGCAGGGATCGCAAATAGCAATAGCTTTATCAAGCTGATCGCAAAAATAAGGGTGTTCCAAAACGGAAGCCAGAAAGATTTTTTAATAGGTGTTTCACGTGAAACCTTGATTAGGGCGTGCTTAGAACATCTTTGAAAACCCACACGGACTCGGAGTTGTGGCCGGATTCGAGGGAAAAACGGTGTAGACGAATGAGAGGAAAGATTTATTGACCGAGGATAAGCCTTTTTTCACCGAAGTCGGCCCGATTATGATACGAAACAGTTTTGTTTTTCTTATGTGGTGGAGTTTTTGAACATCTTCTAGAGTAGCGGTGACAAAAATTGCCTTCTGAAACCCGTGTTTCACGTGAAACAGGTTCGGGTAGTTATCGGATACCGTATTTATCTTTAATTTTTTTCACCTCTCGGTCTTGGGTTTCGCTCAGTGATTCCTTGCCGGCACGGCCTTTGTTTTCCAGCTCTTTCGGCTTTAATTTAGAGAGTGCCTGAGCTTGTTTAAGTAGAATGTCTCTGGTGTTTAATTGAGGATCTTCCAGAACCTCATCGAGTAGAGCATGAAGAATGTGGCCAATTTGTGGACCGGGTTCCAGGCCCAATTTTTTTTGCAGGTCATTGCCATCCAGAGCCAGTTTTTGGACAGTCACCGGATCCGACATTACCTCCTCGATCATGGCCTGATATTTGCGAAACCTGTACGGCTCTTCCTTGGGTCGGCCCATACCGACGCGGTCGGCTATCCTGAGGTTCATTAGATCCCAGACATTGTCTTGGCCGACATTTCTGATCAGCCGACGGACGGCCGAATGGGTAATTTTTTCCGTGTCGGCGAAGAACATATGCCAACGAACCAGGGTGGTGACCCGGGAAATCGTTTCTTTGGGGAATTTAAGCCGTTTTAAAATATGTTTGGTAATTTTGGCACCCACCACATCATGGCCGTAAAAGGTGTAAGTTTGACCTTGTTTTCTTTGAGTTGGTGGCTTACCGATGTCGTGAAACAAAGCAGCCAATCGCAGATCCAGAGACCATTTTTTATCTGCCGCCGCCTGAGCCGCTCTTAGAAGGTGGTTATACACATCATATTTATGGGCTTGGGGTTGTTGGACACCCTTAGCTTCTTCCAGCTCGGGTG
>PWJI01000007.1 GCA_003560095.1 Candidatus Nealsoniibacteriota bacterium | reverse complement strand
GGAAGAAAGATGAGTAAATCTTTGGGGAACTATCCCGATCCAAAACTTGTCCTAAACGAATATGGAAGTGATGCTCTTCGGATTTATTTTATGTCTAGTCCTATTATGCTTGGTGGAGACACATCTCTTTCAAAGGAAGATGTTCAAGATGCTCTCCGAAAAAATATTATTCTTTTTTCCAATGTCTTAAGGTTTTACGAAAATTTTGCCAAAGAAGAAAATTATTTTGTAAATGAGGAGACCAAAGAACCAAAAGTGGAAAACATTTTAGATGAGTGGGTTCTTTCCAGATTAAACGAAACAATAAAAGAGATTGAAGAAGGGCTTAAAGGGTACAATCTTCCTCATTCTTGCCATACAATTACCCAGTTTATTGATGATCTTTCTACTTGGTATATTAGAAGATCGAGAAATAGATTTAAGTCCGAAGAGAAAAAAGACAAAGAGAGTGCCTTAAAAACAACGGGTTTTGTTTTGTATAATTTTTCAAAAGCTTTTGCTCCCGTGATGCCCTTTTTGGCAGAAAGAGTTTGGCAAAGAGTTAGCGGAAAAGATTTTAAAGAAAAAAATTCTTCAGTGCATCTTGAAAAATATCCGGAAAGTAGGGAAAAAATTAACAAAAACCTTTTAAATGAAATGAAAATAGCAAGAGAGTTTGTTTCTCTTGCTTTAAAGGAAAGAGCTGATGCTCAAATTAAAGTAAGACAGCCTCTTGCATCTCTTACCCTTTTTGGTCTTACAAAGGAAACTGAAATTGAAAAAAACGAAAATCTTTTAAAAATTATTAAAGAGGAAGTGAATGTTAAAGAAATTTACTTTAAAAAAGGAGAAGAAAAAAAAGCCTTACTTGATACAAATATTACAGAAGAACTTAAAGAAGAAGGTTTGGTAAGGGAGATTACGAGAGTTGTTCAAAACTTAAGAAAAGATGCCGGTCTTTTCCAAAAAGACACAATAGAGCTTTTTTACAATAAAGAAGAGCTTGATGATATATTTAAAAAATGGGAGGAGGTAATCAGGAGAGAAGTTGGAGCTAAGGTAATAAAGAAAGAAAAAGAATTTAAAGATATTTCCGCCTCTAAAGAAGCAAAAATAGATAAAGTAGAAGTCTTTTTTGCAATAAAGAAAATAGAATAAAATCTTCTTTTTATTTTTTTATGTTTACGCACCATATTGCAAAAGGAATTATTCTTTCTACTTTTAAAATAAGGGATGCGGATGAAGTGTTTGTTCTTTATACTTTTGAATTTGGAAAGTTGGAGGTTTTGGGAAGATCGATAAGAAAAGGAGGTTCAAAGCTTAGGGCGAGCATGTCTCTTTTTTCTTATGTAGAAATAGAATTCATTGAAGGAAAGAACTATAATACTCTTACCGATGCAAAATTAATTTGTAGCTTTAATGAGGCGAAAGAAAACTTAGGAAAACTTTCTTTACTTTTTCGTATTTCGGAAACAACCCTTTCGCTCATAAGCGAAGAAAAGGAAGAGGATGAAGATATTTTTTATTTTCTCTTAAAAAGTTTTCAAAAAATAAATAAGCTTTCTTTTTCTCAAAACGACTTAAAAATATTTTTTTGTTTTTATTCTTTTAATTTACTTTATTTTCTAGGATATAAGTTGTATACTGAAAAGTGTGTTTTTTGTGGGTTTAGCAAAATAAGAAACGGCTATTTTAGTCCGCTTGAAGGAGGGGTGATTTGTGAGAATTGTTTTTGTAGTAATAATACAAAAGAGAGGGTGGCTACCTATAAAGAAAAAGCAAAAGAAAATTTTGTCTGTCTTGAAGATGTTTCTATGCTTGAAAACTTTCTTAAAAGTGATATAGAAAGTTTGCTGGGGCAAGACCCCTCTGTTTGCACGAGTGTGTTGGAGAGTTACATTTCGTGTATTCCTAAAAAGAAAGCCTCGTCAAATTAGTTTTTTTAAGTATAATAATTTTAAAGAATAAAATATTTATAAATAATTTATTGTAAAAGAAAAGGAGATGTTAAAAAAAATATTTAATACAAAAAATTACAAAAAAACAATCCTCATCCTTTTTGTGCTAATAGCATTAATGGGGGTTTTGTTTTATATTTACTATCAGCGTGGAATATATGGGCAAGACAGAGTTCGCTTTGATATTCACGCTCCCGAAAACGTAAGTGCCGGAGAAAAGGTTGATTACGTTGTTCGGTATAAAAATAACAGCGACTACAGATTGGAAGAGATGGTTTTGCATTTTGAATATCCGGAGTATTCTTTGCCGATAGAGCCCGAGAGAGAGATTGATAAAGAAGATGGAGAAGATGAAATAGAAGAAACAGAAGAAACAGAAGAAGAAGTTATAGTTAGAGATAAATACCGGAGAGAAGTTAGGGTTGGTGAATTAAATCCCGGAGAAGAGAAGACAAAAACTTTTTCGGCGGTACTTATTGGAAAAGAGGGAACATCTTTTGAGTCATCGGCGGAAATAAGGTATGTTCCAAGAAACATAACCAGAAGCTTTAGAATATCCAGAGAGCATATTGCTATAATTGATGATGTTCCCATTACTTTTGACCTTCAGGTTCCCTCAACCATGGATCCAAACAGAGAGTCAAGTTTTCGAATGCGCTTTTCTTCGGAAGTAGATTATCCCCTTAGTGATATTTCTCTTAAAGTTAATTACCCTTCCGGCTTTAGGTTTGT
>PWJI01000028.1 GCA_003560095.1 Candidatus Nealsoniibacteriota bacterium | reverse complement strand
TAGACGAATATGATACAGGCACCTTTTATGTTGCCGTTGACCATGTGGGAAACATTTATCTTAAAATAGAGGGAGAAGAAAGAGATATTTATATCGGAACAGAACCCGAAGACTGGCCGGAGTATGACATTGATTGTAACGTTGACGGAGAAGGTGGAAATGTTACGGGAGATTGTGGAACCGACGCGGTAGTGCACGGAGAAGATGCCACCGTTACCGCCAATCCGGACACGGGATATGAGTTTTCCCATTGGACGGGAGACGCTAGCGTAGAAAACACTTCTTATACTTTTACCGACGTGACGGGAAACAAACAGGCGACAGCTAATTTTGAAATTAATACCTATACCGTAGATTTTGAAGATCACGACGGAACCACTCTGAAAACGGAAGAAGTAGAGCACGGAATTGATGCCACTCCGCCCACAGACCCAGCAAGAGAAAATTATACTTTTACCGGCTGGGATACGGACTACACCAATGTAACAGATAATTTAACAGTAACAGCAGAGTATGAGATAAATACCTATACCGTAGATTTTGAAGATTATGACGGCAGCAATCTTAAAACAGAAGAAGTAGAGCACGGAAGTGATGCCACTCCGCCCACAGACCCCACGCGAGAAGGATATACCTTTACCGGCTGGGATACGGACTACACCAATGTAACAGATAATTTAACGGTAACAGCAGAGTATGAGATTAGTACTTACACTCTTTTCTGGGATATAGAGGGAGAAGGTAGTATCTATATTGATGGCACCTCGCATAGCTCTTCCGGATCCGAGACTTTTGATCCGGGCACAACTGTTAATATTAACGCTAATCCTGATAGTGGTTGGGGATTTGATGAGTGGACTGGCGATGTACCTGCAGGCACAGAGTGGGCGTACGGCGAGACCAGAATCTATACTTTCCAAGGCGCTTCCGAGGCCGACAGTAAATACGATGTAATATTGGACGCCGACGAGTATGAGGTGGAAGTTCATGGGGCTGATGGGGCAGGTAGTGGATATGGTACGGGTGGATACATTAAGGGTAAATTTCAAGCGGAACAGAGTGATAAAATAGAGATTTGGGTAGGAGAGGGAGATAAGTCTCTTTTCACTTATGATGTAAATAGTTGGGGTAGATTTATAGGAGGGCAAGCTGGCGGAGACCCTATGGAAGGGTGGAGAGGTGGATTTGGTGGAGGTTCAACAGAAGTTTTGAAAATAGATGACCCTGAATCTGATACGGGGGGCTCTAATGATGATTATAGTAATACTACAAAATTAGCAATTGCAGATGGTGGCGGGGGAGGTGGCAGTGAAGGGGGTGGAGGTGGAAGATGTGGTGATGGTAATGGGGATGGTATTGATGGTGGTTGTCCCAATGATGGAATAGGTTTTGGGGGTGATGGTAATACAGATAATGCTGAAGACGGCGGACAGGAAGCGGGAGCTGGTCTCTATGACGTAACAGAAACTACGGGCGGAGCCACGATGGACGTGGACGGTCATGGATACGTGAAACTGACCAAAACTCCCGGAACATCTATAGAAATGAACGAAGATAAATCGATTACTGCAACATTCTTTGAGTATGCTAGCGTTACAACTGATGATGGAGAAGTTGAAGGAGAGTCAGTTACCTTTTATGGTACGCTTGAAAGCATTGACGAAGACATGGTAGAAGTTTATTTCGAATGGAAAAACGACTATGATGATTGGGATGATGCCGAAGAAACCGACAAACAAGAGATGACCTCAACGGGAAGCTTTGAAGCTATCGTGGACATGTATGCTGAGGATTTTGATTTTAGGGCAGTAGTAGAGGGTGACGGATATATAGTTCGAGGAGAGATACTACAAGCTCATCATGCTTGTTTTGCCGGGGACACAATGATTAAAATGGCCGACGGAACCGAAAAGAGGATAAAAGATATGGAAATAGGAGATAAAGTTCTTTCCTATGACGAAGAAAGAGAAAGGTTTGTAAACAGAGAAGTAGAATATGTTTTCCGCTTTACTCCGGAAGAGATGGAAAAGCATTACTTGCGGATTGAAACTGCAAATGGAAAAATAACGGAAGTTACTCCCTCACATCCCTTTCATGGAAAAGACGGAGCAAAGAGAGCAGGAGAGTTTTCCGAGGGTGATTATTTGATGGATAAAAACGGAGAGCTTGTTGAAATAACAGGTATATCAAAAGATTACGAAAGAATACCCACATACAACTTAACGGTAAGCGGCACTCATACGTTTACAGCCAATGATCTTGTGGTAGGGAATAGAGACGGAACGGTAAAACCTGTTCGTTAATAATAAGCAAACTCACAAAAACAAACCATGGAAAAAGAAATCAAATCTCAAAAAACAAAGCCCTTAATCATTATCTTTATTATCGCCCTTCTTATTTTAGTAGCCACATTATGGCTTAGAAAGGAGGAACCGGAAGAAGGAACGGATCCGGAGGAAATAGCGATAGAAACCGAATGGGAGGCCTGTGGGGATCTTCTTGAAGACGAAAGAGACGGTAATACTTACGAAACGGTGGAAATAGGAGGCCAGTGTTGGTTTGCTCAAAACTTAAGGGTTGGAGAAGAAGCGGAAGGATTGCAGGAACTTCAAAATGCACAAACCGCCAAAGATTGGGAAGAAAAAGCCGAAAATAAGCCAGTTTATGCCGTAGTGGATAATATTGAAGGTGATGCCAATAATTACGGGTATTTGTATAACTGGATTGCCGCAAGCGAAGAAGAGGAAAGTATTTGTCCTCAAGGGTGGTCGGTTGCCTCTGATGAAGATTGGCACGAACTTGAAAGTTATCTGGCAAGAAATAATTGTGAAAAAGAAAGAGAGGAAGAGTGGGGGTGTTATCCAGTAGGAGCAAAACTGAAAGTGATGGATAATGTTGAAGGTAGCGATGATTGGAATAAAGAAACTCACAATTGTGAAGGAGGAGAGGAATATTCGTGCGTAGGTTTTGATGCTTTTCCAAGTGGATTTTGGTATAAGACTGGAAGAAAGCACTATTTTGGCAGAACAGCACATTTCTGGACTTCTTCAAAACACGATGATGACACTTTGGCATGGGCTCGTTCTCTTACGCATGATAACACAGATATTTATCGTTATGCTTTACCTCTTGAACACGGATTCTCTGTTCGCTGTATAAAGGACTAATACTCTTTTTTAAAGAAAAATAGGAGGAGGGGTGGTTTTGTTTAATCTCTTAAAATGTAATAGGAGGTTGGTGCATAAAAAGACAGCAAAAAAGTATTTTAGGGTTTTTATCATGTTATTATGAAAAAGACGTTTACTTTTTTAATTTATTTAGGTTTTCTTTTCTTTCCTCTCTCCGCTTTCGGGGGAGGAATTGTTTTGAATGAAGAAAATGGGGTTTATAAACCCGATGCTCCTCTTAATTTTTCTTCTCATATAAATTACAAAGACAGAAAGCAAGGAATGGTTGTTTCTTTTGAAACGGAGGCGGTGGACGATAATTTGCTTTGGATATTTCCTGTTCCCGCCCTTCCAGAAGACATAAAGATAGGTACTTCTCCGGGAGATGTAAGATTTTCGGGAAATGATTTGTTTATGGAAGCTGGAGGGAAGTTGGAGAAAGCAGACGAAGCATTTAAATATTCTCAAATATGGCCTTATTTTTATAAAAACCTTTTTGACAAACCGCTTGAGAAAGTTTTTTTAGACCCTCTGCCGGTAGAAGAAGTGGCAGAGTATGTTAAGATCCATAAGCACTTAAAAGAAAAAGGAATAGAAGTTTATCTTACTTCCGCCAAAGAAGAAAAGCTTCAAAGGCTTTTAAGAGAAAAAGAAATAGAAGTTGGAAAAGAAGCTTTAACAACAATTGAAGATTACATGAACGAAGATACTTCTTTTGTTGTTTCTTTTATGGAAGTGCCCGAAAAAGAAGAGATAGAGGGTGAAAAAGAGGTTTTAAAAAGCATAAAAAGAGGAATAATGGTTGAGTTTCCCACGGAAAAAATTCATTATCCTCTTTCCGCTATACAAATTTACGAAAAAGAGAGAATTCGTGTTAATTTGGATGTTGCGGGATATGTTTCTCCAGAGTTTTATTCTAAAATTAAAGAAGATGCAAGTATTAATTACTACTTGGAAAGAAGAGTCTCAATGAAAGAGGAACATGAAGAGTTTTTAGGGCAACCGGAGAATATAGGAAATTTTACCAAAGTAAGAATTAATACGACTTCTAAAAACCTAACAGAGGATTTAATAATTTTGGAGCGGACTCCTCTCTTTGTTTTCGTGTCTCATTATTTTCATAAATACTCTTGGCTTTTTTCGTTTTTGATCTTGGCAATTTTTTCTTTTTTTGTGGGAGTGATTACCGGATCGATTGTATCGGATAAAGACAGAAACAAAGAAGGTATTTTAAAATGGGGAGTGATAGGGCTTTTCAATTGCTTAAGCATTGTGGGATTTATAATAAGAGTAAGTTTTGAAAAAATGGAAAAAGGGAAAGTACAAAAACCCTTAGCTGTTTTGCTTTTTACTCTTATATTTATTCTTTTTTCTCACTTTATTATCGGTTTGTTTTTTTAATTTTCGTGCATAGTTAATATTCAAGGGCAATGCTTTTCATTCTTCCTTAGATATTAACCCGTTAATTGGTAAGATTTTTTTGATAAATTAATGCTTTTTAATTTAAAATTATTTACTTGTCTGGAAAGTTTCTTTTTTTTGTATTATTATTAAAAAACAAAATAAAATAAAATAAGATAAGAAAAGAAACATCTTTTATGCCTGAGGAAAAAAAACAAACATTAGATATTTCTTGGGAGGCGATACTTAGAATTTTTTTCGCCCTTGTTGTTGTTTATTTACTCTATCAAGTAATTGATATTTTGGTTTGGTTTATTTTTGCCCTTATTATATCGGTTCTCTTTAATCCTTTAGTTGATTTTCTTAAAAAACTAAAAGTTCCCCGGTCTGTTGGGGTAGTTTTGGTTTATTTTGGTTTTTTTGGTGTTTTGTCTTTTCTTATTTACGCTATTACTCCCGGCCTCTATGCCGAAGTAAGGAAATTTTCTTTACTCCTTCCTGAATATATAGAAAAAATATCACCCTTTTTAAGTTATATCGGAGTAGAAGGATTTTCTACAATAGATGATATTGTAGAAGCCTTAAGGGAATCATCTCAAGAAGTTACAAATAGTATTTTTAATGCTTTGGGTGTCATTTTTGGAGGATTTTCGACAGCTTTTTTTATTATAACTTTGGCCATCTTTCTTTCTTTGGAAGGAAATAGCGTTGAAAAAGCAATCTCTCTTTTAATTAAAGAAAAAGAAAAAAATTACGCACTTTCTGTGTGGAAGAAGTGTCGTAATCAGGTAGGAAGCTGGTTTTTAATACGTCTCTTGGCATGTGCGTTTGTAGGACTTACCTCTTTTGTTGTTTTTTATTTTTTTGGAATAAGTTATGCTTTACTTTTTGGAATTATAGGAGGAGCTTTTAATATGATACCTTTTGCCGGCCCTGCGATCGCCGCTCTTTTGTTTTTTATTATTGTTTCTTTAGAAAGTGTTACGCAAGCGTTTTTTGTTCTTATTGCATTTTTAGTTATTCAAGCAATAGAAGGAAGTGTGTTAACCCCTGCGCTTTCTAAAAAAATTATGGGTGTTTCTCCTGCCTTGGTGCTTATTTCTATTGTAATCGGAGGGTCTCTTTGGGGAATATTGGGTGCTTTCCTGGCAATTCCACTGATGGGAATTATTTTTGAGTTTACAAAATCATTTTTGGAAAAACGAAAAGAAAGAGAAGCGACTTTATAAATAATTTTTATGTTACAATCAGCACCTTATAAACCAAGGCCCTTTTGTGGTTTTAATATTTTAGGAGACAGGTGAAGAAACATAAATGTTTTTAAATGATAAGCATGAATATAACCTAACAAGGAATTTGCCAAGGAAGATAAAAAGAAAGCATAGGAAACTAAAAAAAATTATATGATAATTTATTTTTTCACTAAGATGCATTTTTTACTCTCAATGCAAATAAATTAATATAAGAATTGAACCAAGAAGGAAGAAAAAGCCTTCTTTTTAGTTTGTTTTATTTTCAAGAAAATTATTAAAAGCTAAATGGTAATTATTTAGCCAGTACTAGATTTGCATTTAGGGTTTTTTTATTTTATACTGGCTAAATTGGTGTTTTATTTTGCAAATATGGAAATTTCCAAAGAAAAATTAAAAAAAATACTTGTAGGACCAGGACATATAACTTCTGATAATTTTGAAGAAGCGTCATTAAGTGCAAAGGAAAAAAATATCCCACTGGAGAAGTTTTTAGTGGAAAAAGGTTTTATTGATGATGCTAATTTAGGAAAGATTATTGCTGATGAAATCGGTTATCCCTTTGTAGAGCTAAAAAAGGCGAACATTGAAGATATTTCCGAAGATATGTTGGGTTATATCCCCGAGGCAGTTGCTCGATCTCAAAAAGCAATTATTTTCAAAGAAGATAAGGGGATTCTTTATCTTGCGACTGCAAATCCTGATAATTATGAATTTATAAAACACTTAGAAAAAATTACGGGAAATAAAATTGAGGTTTATTACACTACTCCCTTTGCAATTGATATGGCGCTAAGAAAGTATAGCGGTGATTTACAGAAAGAGGCAAGAGGGCTCATTCAAGAAATAAAGAAAGATGCTTCAAAAGCGGAAGAGATGGTTGTAAAGATAGTGGATCTTTTCTTTGAACATGCTTATACGAATATTGCTTCCGATATTCATATTGAGCCATTGGCCGATTTCTCTATTGTAAGATTTAGGGTTGATGGAACTCTTTTTAAGGTGTTGGATTTTCCGAAAGATCTTCACGATAGAGTGGTTGCTAGAGTAAAAATTCTCTCACGACTAAGAACTGACGAAAAAGCAGCTCCCCAGGATGGTAGATTTAATTATGAAATTGAAAGAGGGGGCGAGGTAGATGTTCGTGTCTCTGTTATGCCCACTACTGAAGGAGAAAATGTGGTGATGCGTCTTTTGATGCAACAAGGAAGAAGGTTTTCACTTGACAATCTGGGTCTTCTTGAATCAGATCTGAGAAAAATAAGAAACAATGCCAAAAAGCCTTGGGGGATGATTATTGTTGTTGGACCTACCGGATCAGGTAAAACAACCACTCTCTATGCTGTTTTGCAAATGTTGAATGATCCGGGAGTAAACATTATGACAGTCGAAGATCCTGTAGAGTATAATGTGGACGGTGTTCAGCAAACACAAGTAAACCTTAAAAAGAAACTTACATTCGCTACCGGGCTTAGAAGTATTGTAAGACAAGATCCTGATGTTATAATGGTAGGAGAGATTCGTGATGAAGAAACGGTGAATATGGCTGTGGATGCGGCAATGACAGGACACTTGGTGCTTTCTACAATGCACGCTAATGATGCTGCAACTGCCTTTCCCAGGTTTTTAGAGATGGGGGTGGAGCCCTTTCTTATTTCTTCAGCGCTTAATGTTTCCATTGCTCAGCGCTTAGTAAGAACGATCTGTGAAAATTGTAGAGAAAGTTATTTTTTGGATGAGGAGGAGGTAAGGCAGATATCAGAAGAAAAAAACTTTCTAGAAATGATAAAGACAATTTCCGGAAAAGAGGATATAAGTAGGATACGCTTTTTTAGGGGAAAAGGGTGTGATCTTTGTGGTAATACGGGATATGAAGGAAGAACATCAATCTTTGAAGTTTTGGAAATTACCGAAGAGCTGAGGAAACTTATTATAGAAAAAAGTTCTTCGGATTCCATGAGAAAAAAAGCGATGCAAGAAGGAATGACACCGATGGTTTATGACGGAATATCTAAGGCTCTTCTTGGAACAACTACAATTAAAGAAGTAAAAAAAGCCACTAAATCATAAGCTTATGAACAATAAAAAAGAAAGACAGATAAAAGAAGCAGATTCTTTTACTGCAATAACTCATCATGTAAAAAGCCCCATTTATGTTCTTAAAGGATATTTAGAGGCACTTAGCTCTGAAGAAGTAGGTGAACTTGATGAAAAACAAAAAAGGTACATTAAGATTTGCATGGAAAATGTTGATAGGATGAGCTTTATAATAAATAGTCTTATAGGGATGATGGAAATTGAAGAAGGTAAATATGAAGTAAAAAAAGAACCCGTAGATATCGTAAATGAGATAGAAGAGATAGTAGAAAATAGCCTACCCATGATAAGAGCATCAAATGTGAAAGTTTTTATCGAGAAAAAAGAGGATTCGCTTTTTGCCTTGACGGACAGAGAGAAATTTAGAGAAGCAATGGATATTATTTTGCTAAATGCAATGAACTACAAAAAACAAAACGAAGGGAAAATAGAAGTTAAAATAGAAAAGAAAGAAAATAAAGCACTTTGCTCTATTAAAGACAACGGCATAGGCATTTCTGAAAAAGAAAAAGAGAAAATCTTTAATAAATTTTATCGAACAAAAGAGGGCATAAAAATAGACCCCAATAGTTTAGGCATAGGTCTTTTTATTTGCAAAACCATTATAGAGCTTAGTGATGGAAAGATATGGGCGGAAAAAAATAAAGAGGAAGGGACAACTTTTTTCTTTACTCTTCCCCTTTTTGAGGGTAAGCATAAGAACAATTAAATTTATGAATGACAAAAAAAAGAAAATTTTAATGATTGAAGATGATTCTTTTTTGAGAAATCTTTATCGTGATAAGCTTGAAAAAGAAGGATTTCACTTTGTGGAGGCGATAAATGGAGAGGAGGGGATGAGTAAAATTATTAATGAGACTCCTGATTTGATTATTTTAGATATTCTTCTTCCAAGAAAAGGAGGGTTTGATATTTTAGAGGAGATGAATAACAATGAAATGGTGATGAAAATACCGGTAATTATTCTTTCCAACCTAAAACAAGAAATGGATATTGAAGAGGCAAGAAAACTTGGGGCAAAAGATTATTTTATTAAAACGGAAACGGATTTTGCGGAATTTTTAGAAAGCGTAAAGGCAAACATCTAAAATCTTATGCCAATTTTTGAAAACATTAAAATACAAGAAAAGGTTGATCTTGTAAGAAATCTGTCTCTTCTTATAAAGAGTGGTGCTCCGGTAAATGAATCTTTTGAGCTTCTTGCGAAGCAGTCCCGTAATCCTGCTTTTAAGAAAATACTAACAAGAGCAAAAGAGAAAACAGAGCAAGGAAGTCCCATTCATCAGGTTTTTGAAGAAGATAGTAATTTTGACAATGTATTCGTTAGCTTTATACGTGCCGGAGAAGAAAGTGGAACGCTTGATGAGAACTTGATTCTTTTAGGGGATTGGCTTGAGAGACAAAATAATTTAAAGAAAGAGATGAGCTCAGCGACGCTTTATCCGAAAATTATTATTGTTTTTGCGACTATATTAGGAGCTGGTCTTTCTCTTTTTGTTCTCCCGCAACTAACGAATGTATTTGCGGGATTGGATGTAGATTTACCTCTCACTACCGTAATTCTTCTTTGGTTTACGGATTTAATGGAGAATTATGGATTGCAATTTTTTGGAGGATTAATTGTATTTGCAATTATTCTCTATTTTCTTACAAAGCTAATGGCTGTGAAGAAAATGATTGATAAAATGATGCTCAATCTCCCTATTTTCGGAACCCTTAATAAAGAATATCAGTTAACAATTATATCACAACTTGCGGCAATACTTTTTAAAAGCGGACTACCGGTAAGACAAACTCTTTCCATTGTAAATGAATCGGTAACTAATATGGAGTATGCAAAGTCTTTAAGTGAGGTGATTATGAGGGTAGAAAAGGGAACAAAGCTTTCTAGTGCAGTAGAAAATCATCCTCATCTTTATCCGGAAATATTTATCAGTGTGATTGCGACGGGAGAATCATCGGGGGCTTTTAGTGATTCTCTTACTTATCTTGCTAATTTTTTTGGGAATAGAGTAACGGAAAGAACAAAAAGAATTCCAGTAGTAATAGAGCCGATGTTACTTGTTTTCATTGGTCTTTTTGTGGCTTTTATTGCAAGTGCTATTGTTCTTCCGGTTTATCAAATTACTACGGGAATATAGGGAATATAAATAAAAATTTCCAAAAATGGAGGGAAAACTAAAGGAAAAAAAATCACAAGAAATCAAAAATGCCTTATCCGAGATACAGAGGAAAATAAAAGTACTTGAAGAAAAGAAAAGAAAAAAAGGAGGATTGCTTGAAAAAATTTCTAAAAAAGAAAGAGATTTTTTGATTGAAAAAAAGAAAGTAAATAAGAAGAAAAATGCTATCAAAAAAACAATAAAAGATCTTGACGATAAGGAAAAAAAAGCAACTGCTCAGAAGAAAAAAATAGAAGAAAAAGAAAGAAAAGAGAAAGATGCTGTTAAGGCAAGAACAATAGAGAAAAGAAGGTGGGAAGTAGAAGCACAAAGAAGAAATATAGAAGAAAAAAAATGGAAAGAAGAAGATAGGCTAAGAGAGATCAATAAAGATTTAAAGAAGAATGAAAAAAAATTAACAGAAAATATAAGGTCGCAACAAAAGGTATTGAGAGAAAAGATAGAAAAAATACAAAAAGCTATTGATAAGGCAAATCTGAAAAAAGGAGAGTTGCAAAAAAATTATCTTATTTCCAAGAAAGAGGAGAAGAGAAAAGAAAGAATAAGAAGAAAAAAAATTATTCAAGAAAGAAAAAAAGAGGCTGAAAGAAGAAGAAAAGAAAAAGAGCTTGCCGAAAAGAAAAAACAAGAAGAAGATCTTATCGCAAAGATAAGAAAAAAGGCGATAGAAAGAGAAAAAAACCTTCAAGTATTACGAGAAAAGAAGAGGCTTGAAAAAGAAATCAAAAAAGCGGAAAATTTTTTGAAAAGAGAAAACTTGCCCAAGGCAAAAGTCTTTGCACATAAAGTACTTGCTTCTCTAGAGGAAAAAGAGAGTCTTTTTAGGGGAACTTATGAAAAAGATTCAATTTATCAAGCGGCACAAAAAATTATTAAGATTGTAGAAAAAGAAGAAAAGCAGAAAGAAGAAAAAAAGCAAAAACTTTACAATCTCCATCAAAAAGCACAGTCACAGCTTGAAGAAAGAGAGTTCTCTTCCGCCGTGAGTACCACGGAAGAACTTC
>PWJI01000030.1 GCA_003560095.1 Candidatus Nealsoniibacteriota bacterium | reverse complement strand
TAATCTTTAAAAAACCTCCCTCTCTTTTAAAAAACAACAATCGGAGGTTGAACCTCCGATTGTTGTCTTAATAAATTTAATTGTAATTGATATTTGAGATAATTTAATCAAGTATTATGGGGCTAATTCTTCCCAAATCTTCTTTTGTTTTTTTGTAATCCATTATTCTTTCTTCCATAAATTTTCTAATGTAATAACTTCCGCCAAAAGAATCAATTAAAGTTTCTCTACTTGTTACCGAAGGAAAATTCTTTTTTCCAATACAGTCCAAATAGCTGGACCACCTGTATTTTTCCAAATAAGAAATAGTGTCTTTAGGGTTTTCTACGCCCTTTTCTTTCCAGTTTTTTTGCAAAATCTCTATGGGGTTAGTAAAAATATACCAAGCCAAATACATGAGTTGCGCTTCACTTTCCACAAGAACTGCCTTAAACCTTCCTTGAAACAAAGGTCCCGCTCCCTTTCTTTTATATTTCTCGTTAAAATACATGGTGTATCCTGTGTTAATTTTTTGCATAAAAGAAGAAATTCCGCCATCTTGTTTTTGCTTTAAAACCAAATGAAAGTGATTGGGCATTAAAGTAAAACAAACAACCTCTACAAAAATATCCCGCGAAACTTTCGGAGGCTCAGCCTCCGATTGTTGTTTTGTTTGTTTTTCTTGAGAAAATTTCCCGGCCGGAGCAGTATCGTTAAATTCAAAAAGATCATGAATAAAGCGTAAATAATCTTCGTCATCTAAAAAAATATTACGCCTATCTAATCCACGATTATAGATATGATAAATAGAGTCATTGACAAGAGGAGGTCTTTTTGCCATAAGTTCCAATTTATTAAAATCGGAGGTTGAACCTCCGCAAACATTTAAATTATATTAGCAAGAAGAAAAAGAAAAAGCAACTTTCAAAAAACCTCCTACAAAGACCCATAAAACAATCAATGATATTACCAAAAACACTGTCGGAGCTAACAATCGGAGGTTGAACCTCCGATTGTTGTTTTTGTGTTTTTGGACTGTCGGAGGTTGAACCTCCGATTGTTGGTTTTTGGGATAATAAAAAAATAAAGGCGCTACTCTTTTTTAAAAAGCAACGCCTTTTTTGTCACCACTCCTTTTGAATAAGGATAATCCTTTCGGTGGGGTTTCCGTGTCCCCATAGCTCGACTTCTCCTATAGTATCCTCTTTTTCTCCAAAAAAATAAATGATGACTTTTTCCCCATCGTACTCGCTAACTCCTCTAAATCGAGGATCTCCGAGTACTTTTTCAATCTCATCAAAGGACATTCCCGGCTTTACGCCAAAAATGTCCTTTTCAATTCCGGGGTAAAGAACAATGGCCTTTACCTTTCCTTCCGAAAAAGAGAATGTCATCCTCTTTTCCTCGTATATGAAAACTTCTTTTTTCGAGGAAGGTTTTCCGTGTTTTTCCAAAATATCCTCCCTCGTGAGACCAAAGTTTTCCGTGATGGGGTCTTCGTATAATACTACCTCATCATTTTCTTTTTCTATCTTTTTTTCTTCTTCTTTCTCATTCTCTACCTCTTCTGTTTCTTCTTCATTTTCTTTTTTCTCTTCTAATTCTTCTTCTGTTTCTAACTCTTCCTCTACCTCTTTTTCCTCTTCCGTTTCAGGTGATTGAACTTCTTCCCCGCAACCAAAAGCAAAGAAACAAAAAATCAAAATGAAAACTATAAAAATTTTCATTTTTACTCCCCCTTTTTTAAAAAGAACTTTTGTCGAGCTTTTTTTATTATACAATATTTTCTTTAAAAATACAATACTTGAGCTTTGTTTTTACTACTGAAACTAACAATCGGAGGTTGAACCTCCGATTGTTATTTTTATTGTTTTTTGATGTATTTTTCCATAGTTAAGGGCGTTGCTTAACCCGGTTAAGCAACGCCCAAATAAAGAATGTGTTTAGGTGAGGGCTGTGTTTGGGTAAAGAATTGAGTGTCGGAGGTTGAACCTCCGATTGTTATTTTTGGCATTTTTTTGGGTTTTTGGGGTGTCGGAGGTTGAACCTCCGATTGTTTGGAATTTGGAATTTATTTATAATTTGGTGCTTGTAATGTAATTAATTTGGAATTTTTATTAAAAAGCTGGACTTCTTAGGGTAATCAAGGGCGTTGCTTAACCCGGTTAAGCAACGCCCAATTTTGGGTTTTTGGAGTGTCGGAGGGACTGTCGGAGGTTGAACCTCCGATTGTTATTGTTCTGTCTAAAAATATAAAAAATAATATAAATAAACAAAAACCCCGCCTGGATTGGCGGGGTTTTTGAAAGAGACTTTTGCTTTAAAAGCTTATCTCTTTTTGGCTTCTCTTTAAGAGCTAGCTATCAACTCTTTCCGTTTCAAGGTCTTCTACGAAGTCTCCTGTCCACGGTACCCAGTATAACTCGCTATCATCATCCCATACTCCCCAGATCATTGTTTCAATAGCAACTCTAGAGAAAGGATCTACTTCTTCAAGATCACCCATGCCGTCATAACCAGCACTAGGATCACCAATTTCAGAAGCTCTTAGTCTTACGGTAAGCTCAACAGTAGCGGTATCTCCCTCTTCAATTACGAAAGATTCTGGTGTGCCACTAAAGACTGGAGCCCCCCAAGTAACCGTTGCATCCTCGTCATAATCACCGCTTATCTCAAAGAGTCCTTTAGCAGCCCAAGTGGTCTCTCTGGTAAGGTCGAGGTGGAAAACTCCTCCAAAAGCATCACTGCTATTTTGTTCAAGATCGGTATCATCGGCAAAATAGATATCTCCGCCAACAGCGGTAACATCAAACTCAAGCATCATTCGAACTCCATCGGTTTTTACATCCTCGTCAATGTAGCGAAGTCCACTATCAACGTAAGTAAGCTGAGGAGCTGCGGTGTAAAGATGTTGTGTTTCTCCGTT
>PWJI01000039.1 GCA_003560095.1 Candidatus Nealsoniibacteriota bacterium | reverse complement strand
CTGGCGGCTTCGATCTGATTGGATTTGATCCGACCCGGAGTTTCGGCCTTTAGACCCAACGACCCAAAATCAAGGGTTATCCCTCGTCCGGACATCTTGTTTTTCGCCGGATTGATCCGCTTGGTCTGCCACTTTCTGAATTTTACTTTCTTGGGAAATAAAACCATAATATATTACTCTTTATTTTCTTGACCGTCAAAAACTTCACCCAGATATACCCAGACCTTTATCCCGATCACACCGTAGGTCAGGTAAGCTTTTTCACGGGCAAAATCAACATCCGCCCGGAGGGTTTGCAATGGAATACGACCTTCTTTCTGGGTTTCTTTCCGACTCATATCAGCTCCGCCCAATCGTCCGGACAAATTGATCTTCACTCCCTGAACATTCTTGCTCCCCATGGCCTTTTCCACGGTTTGCTTCATTACTCGCCTGAACGGCAACCGCCTCTCTAGGCCCTCAGCGATCATGTAAGCCAGGATCGAGGCCTCGGATTCCGGATCTTTCACTTCTTCAATATCGATCTTAACATTCTTCGGCACCTGAGTGGTGATCTTTTTTAATTGCTTCAGAACATCCTGCTTCAATCGGGTGGTGCCCTCACCGCTCCGGCCGATCACCATTCCCGGTCGAGAGGTTTTGACAATGATCCGGTAATCATTCTTGGTTCGCTCCATCTCCAGATCAGCCACATAAAAACCGCGAAGTCTTTTTTCCAGATACTCACGCAACAAAATATCAGTTTTCAAAAATTCCTGATACTGGCCGGAAGTGCCGCCACCAAACCAACGAGACTTCCAATCTCGCAAAACTCCTAAACGATGGGCATATGGATGAACTGTGTGTGTCATAAAAATTACTTACTACTATTAGAAACTTTCGCTGAAGACTCCGACGGCTTCGGCTCCTCAGAACCCTTCTCTGACTCGACAACCGGCACTTCGGCCTCCTTCTTGCTGGCAACCACCGGTCTTGAGCTCAAATCAACCGCAATATGGCTTCTCTGGTGTCTGATCCTTACCGCCCGACCACGACTGGCCGCTCTCATCCGCTTCAACATCAAACCTTTATCCACCCTGATATCCTCAACCAACAACTCATCGTCTGAGGTAAAATCAAAATTATTTTTGGCATTGGCCGCCGCTGAAGCGATCAATCTCTTCAAAGCCGGCCCGGACTTTTTCGGCACTAGATCAAGACGCGCCAGAGCTTCCGAAACACTCAACCCCTTCAGCCAATTGGCTACCGGCCTGATCTTCCTGGGTGATTGATTATAATTGGTTAATTTCGCTTTCATGATAATTTATTCTATTTTGCGGCCTTGGCGGCTTTGGCAGCTGCGATCTCGGCCTCTTTTTTCTTCTGCTCTATTTCTTTCTGCATTTTACCACCGTGCCTTATAAATTTACGGGTCGGCGAAAACTCTCCGAAACGATGGCCCACCATGTCTTCAGTCACCGTAACCTCTATATGCTCTCGTCCGTTATGTACCCCAAAAGTAAAGCCCACCATCTCCGGGCTTATCTGACTTCCTCGTGACCAGGTTTTTATTACCCCGACACTGTCGGGTTTCTGTCCGGCTATTTTCTTTAACAGCTTAGGATCAACCTGGGGTCCTTTTTTAAGTGATCGCGGCATATAACAGTAATTTAGTACATCCAACGCGACAACAGTAAGTAACTGTGTCAACGTCAATACAGACTATTAATAACTAATTAAACAAGCTCAAATAGCTTAACAAATAAGCTATCGTTTGTCAAAAATAAATACTTAAAGACCAAAACCTGCTTTATCTGTGCCGGAGGGGAGACTCGAACTCCCACAGGTTTCCCTACACGATTTTGAGTCGCGCGCGTCTACCAATTCCGCCACTCCGGCTCATTTAATGTATTTTAACAGAAAAGTACCGAAAATCAATCCTGTTGTCTCAAAAGAACCTGTTCGGACAAACACCTAGAAAACATTCCCTGATTCATTCAGCTCAAACTCTTCCACGTGGAACTGGTCTTCACACTCATCAGACGGGTCACAGGTGCCTACTGTAAACGAACCGGAAGCATCGAAGTAACCACTTCTGCTCGCATCATAATAGAACGTACCCGCGCCAGAGTCCACATACCCGAGGTGCGCGTAGCCGCTGTTGTTCGTGGTCAGCGTGTCAATAAGATTAGTCTTGGCTTCATCGTCATATACTTCAATCGTTGCACCTTTAAGGCCGTTTTCCTCTTGAAAGCTAACATGCGGATACTTACAAGTACCCCAATCGGGGTCTGTGCCGGCATTGCCGAAGTTATCCGGTTCTTCTGTGATATTGGTAACACACCAACGACTCAAGTCTTGATTGAATTGGGAATCTTGGAACATACTAGACATATTCGTCACCGATGAAGTGTCCCAGTTACTGATGTCTTGGTTGAATTGAGAACTCCGGAACATCCTACTCATACTCGTCACCGAAGAAGTGTCCCAGTTACTGATGTCTTGGTTAAATTGAGAATTCTGAAACATCAAAACCATACTCGTCACCGATGATGTATCCCAGTCACTAATGTCTTGATTAAATTCAGAACCATAAAACATCTGGTTAATGGTAGTCATAGAAGAAGTATCCCAGTCGCTGATGTCTTGGTTGAATTGGGTGTCTCGGAACATACCCGACATACTCGTCACTGAAGAGGTGTCCCAGCTACTAATGTCTTGATTAAATAAGGAATCATAAAACATCCAACTCATATCAACTACCGACGAGGTGTCCCAGTTACTGATGTCTTGGTTGAATAGAGAACCCCAAAACATCCGACCTATATCCTCCAACGATGAGGTGTCCCATTGATTCAAATCAGCGGTCGGATCAGCTACTTGAATACCGCGGAACATGTTAAAAGCACTAGTGATCCCGCTCACCCCATCACTCGGGAGTGTCAGTATGTCAATAACCGCCCCACCAAAAGTCGTAAAACCTTCTGTTGAATGATTAAAGCGTCCTCCGGTGGTCACACGAGTGGCCCCTCCTTCGACTGACACCACATATTCACCATGTGAATCATAACTGTGACTGATCTCAACATTATTACTACAACTTTCGTTAACTG
>PWJI01000052.1 GCA_003560095.1 Candidatus Nealsoniibacteriota bacterium | reverse complement strand
TTCAAATGAGAGAATACGAAACTATCTAGAAAATTTTAACTTTATAGGTTAGAATTATATCTAGAAAAATATGAAACAAAACAAACTTGTTATTCTTATAGGTTCTCCGGGCTCGGGAAAGGGAGCTCAGGCCCTTCTTTTGGCTGAAAAGAAAAAAATGGATAGATTGGAAGCAAGCAAGTTGCTTGAAAAAAAATTTCTCAAGACAGGAGAAGATGAAGTTGTTGAGATTGATGGAAAAGAGTATAGCCTAAAAGAGCAAGAAAGAAGGTGGAGAGAAGGTTTTTTGTGTGAGGATGAGTTTGTTGCTCACACAATAAAAAAGTCTTTAGAAAAAGAAGCAAAAGAAGGATTTAGTACAATTCTTTTAGATGGCTATCCAAGAAGCGAAAAACAAGCCACTTTGGCGATGTCTTTTCTTCTTTCTATTTACAAACCAAGTGATATTTTGGTTATTTACCTTAAAGTAAGCAAAGAAGAGGCGCTTAGAAGAAATACCAGAAGAAGAGTTTGTTCTTTAATGAGGCATTCTATTATTGATTTACCGGAAACAAAAAATCTTACTGTTTGTCCGATAGATGGATCTTCTTTAGAAAAAAGAACAATGGATGAGCCTAAAAAAATAAAATTAAGAATAAGAAAATTTAAAGAAAAAACAGTTCCGGCAATTGACCATCTTTCCTCCCAAAAAATCAAAGTCTCTCATGTTGATGGAATGGGGTCTATTAGCGATGTGTTTTTTCGTGTTTTAAAGGAAGTAGAAGATTTTGGACTATAGTATGCAATCAAAAACAAAAGTTATTTTTTTTGTTGGTCGTCCCGGCTCGGGAAAAGGAACGCAAATTCAATTCTTGAAGGAGAAGACGGGGTTTGAGGTTGTAAAAACAGGCGAAATGCTTCGGGAAAAGGCACAGAAAAAAGATTTACTCGGGAAAATTGTCAAAGAAGTTCTTGAAGAAGGAAAATTAATACCCACTCCGGTGGTTTTTTCTTTATGGATGCCTTTTATTCTTAAATTAAACGAAAAAAAAGCAAAAGGTGTTATTTTTGACGGAAACCCCAGAAAGCTTTATGAGGCACACATGCTAGAAGAACTCTTTACAATGCTTTATTGGAGCGAGCCTTTTCTTTTATATCTTAAAATAAGCGAAAAAGAGGCGTTAAAGAGACTTAAAAAAAGAGGAAGAGGGGATGACAGAAAAAAAGACGTTGAGGAAAGATTAAGATGGTTTAAAGAGGAAGTTGAGCCAGTGGCTAATTATTACAAGAAAAAGAAAAGAATAATTGAAATAAACGGAGAAAACACGATAGAAGAAGTTTGGAAAGATACAGAAAAAAAATTAGAAAAAGCAGATTTTATAAATTGATATAATGCTAAAAACAAAAGAAGAGATTGCTATAATGCGTGAGGGTGGCAAAAAGCTTGCACGGATAATGGAAGAAATAAAAAAAGAAGCTATTCCCGGAGTCACTACACTTTTTTTAAATGATTTAGCGGAAAAATTAATTGAAAAAGAGGGAGGAAAGCCATCTTTTAAGGGCTATAAAGAATTTCCCGCGTCTCTTTGTACAAGTATTAACGAAGTGATTGTTCATGGCATTCCTTCAAAATATGTGCTCAAAAGTGGAGATGTTCTTACCTTGGATTTGGGTTTTTTCTATAAAGGATTTCATACGGACATGGCGGTGACTATTCCGATTGGTAATGTTAGTGGGGAGAGCTTAAGAATTATTAGAGAAAGCAAAAAAGCACTAAAGAGAGGAATTAAAAAAGCAAGAAAAGGAAATACCTTAGGAGATGTGGGAAATACTATTATGAGACATATAGAAAGTTCCGGATTTTCTAATGTTAAAGGTCTTTGTGGCCACGGAATAGGAAGAGAGGTGCATGAAGAGCCACAAGTTCTAAATGAAGGAAAGAGGGGAAAAGGAATTACTCTAGAAGAAGGAATGGTTTTTTGCATAGAACCGATGCTTTCTGTCGGAAGTGGAGAGATAGAATTTCTTTTAGATGGAATGGGAATTAAAACGAAAGATAACTCTCTTTCCGTGCAGTTTGAGCATACTGTTGCTATTACGGAAAAGGGAACAGAAGTTCTCACCCAAATATAAAAACCTCAAACCACAAACACCAAACTCTAAACTCCAAACAAAAACAATCGACAACATAACAATCGGACAATCGGAGGTTCAACCTCCGATTGTCGTACCCCCACTTTCGGAGGTTCAACCTCCGAAAGTTTAAATTACAAATCCAAAATCACAAATTACAAGTACCAAACTCCAAATTAGCTCCCATGTTCACCCCCGGGGGTGAACATGTGGGGTGTTTTAGTTTTATTTTGTATTATAAAATTTGTTGTTTGATATTTTTTTCTTATTTTGTATAATCAAAAATGCAATATTAAAAAAATAAGACTATAACTCTTAAAAATGAAAAAAGGAAAACCGGAAAACGAAAAAGAAAAAAACACAAATAAAAAAGAAGATTTTCCTTCTGAGTTAAGATATGATATTTCTTCGGGTGACTGGGTAGTTATTGCCTCGGGAAGAGCGAAGCGTCCGGAAATGTTCAAGAAAGAAGAAAGAATTAAAGAAGATGTTTCAAAAAAAGATTGTCCTTTTTGTGATTTTGATAATATAAGTAATGCACACGTATCTTTTGAAAACGGAAAAGAGGTAGAAAAAATAACAAAAAATTGGAGCGCTATTTCTATTCCAAACAAGTTTCCAGCCTTTCAACCATCAGAAAAATTGGAAAAAAGACACGAAAACAGTCTTTATCAAACCATGAATGCCGTAGGCTATCATGAGGTTGTAATTACTCGTGATCATAAAAAATCTCTTGGAGAGCTTCCGATTGACAAAGTTCGTGAGGCAATTGCTCTTTACAGGCAAAGATATTTAACACTAAAGCAGAAAAAACATGTTAATTATGTTTCTATCTTTCATAATCACGGCAAAGAAGCCGGCGCCTCTATCTCCCACCCACACTCTCAAATACTTACCACACCTCTTGTAGATGTTGATCTTGATAAAGCTCTCTTAAAAAGCAGAAATTATCATAAAAACAAAAAAAGTTGTGTTTACTGTCAAATGAACGAGTGGGAAATGAAAAAAAGAGA
>PWJI01000026.1 GCA_003560095.1 Candidatus Nealsoniibacteriota bacterium | reverse complement strand
GGTTTCTTCTGCTTTCAAAGTCCATATCCGGATTGGCCATCAGGACTGAATCCACATAAAAATTTCCATGGCTGGTAAATCGGCTAAGGTCATTCCCAACCTGCAAGACAAAAACATGTTCACGAACGCTGTGAATATCTGTTGAATCAAGCTGATATGAAAGCTTATAATACAGCTTTAGTTCAGCCTTATCAATGGGTTTAAGACTGCCTTGTGCATAGATTGTGTTTGATCCAAATAATAGAAAAATGAGTAAGTAAAACAAAAGTGCTTGCATAGTTTTTATTTTATTTATTAAATGAAATGTCTCCTTAAAGATTAAAAAACGACAAACCAAATTTTACCATCATTTGTTTGATTCATTTTGCATGGAATATAATGTAAAGAACGATTGATGTTGCGGTACCGGTATCCCTGCGGGATGCGTGCTAATCGACTTTCAGCTCGATGGGGTTGTTGCGGTGCGAGCGTTTTAATTAAGGGATGTAAAGATTCAATCCCGTAAGCTGTGATGATCATTTTTCTTCGCGCAGGCGCAGTGCCAAGAATGAAGCGATGATACATATCGCCGAATATAATGCCACAATGGCTAAATATTTTGGTTCAAAACCATTGCTCGTAAACAACTGCCATCCAGCGGCACCCGGTAAAAAGTCATGCGGAATATTGATCCTTCCTGTAAGTGAGAATACGGTAAGAAAGAACTCCGGAACAAACCAAAAAGGGAAAAAAACCAAGCCAATGGTACGATTCCGGAATACTGATATAAAGAATAAACCCAGCAAACCGGCATAATACAATGCAATGCCCGCATGCAATGTTTTTATGACATTGATTCCCTGTAAAAGATTGCTTATGGAATAATCATAAGCGAAAATTCCCAATAATGAGTATGTCAATAAAATCCAAAAAATGATTAGAAGGGTAGGTATCAAAATAAGAAAAAGTTTTCCATAAAAAAACGAGTATTTTTTTAATCCTGCCGCGATACTTTTACGGTACGACCCCTCATTAAACTCGTTTCCTATGCTATTCACCATAAAGATGGCCAAAAGGAGCATTCCAAATATGGCAAGAGTGCTACCAGTAACAATCTCAAAAAAAGCTGAACTTAACATCATAGGCTGTTCTCTTACAGCCGCGGTCGCCCTATATACAGGTGAGTTCAGCACGTAAATCATCAAGAAAAAAAACAAAATATTCGATCTTCTGAATAATTTTATGAACTCAATATGCAGAATCTGGTGAAAAGTCATAACATATCATTTGAATGGCCTGGTGACATATGATTAAAATAGAACGCTTCCACAGAACCATATTTTTTTATTGCCTGTTCAACCGTGTTTAATTCCTGAAAGACTCCATTATGGATTAAACCGATATGAGTAGCTGTTTTTTTAACCTCATCGAGCATGTGCGTAGAAATAAAAAAAGTTTTTCCCTGCTGGTGTAAGTCGGCAATCAGGTTACGCATAAATTTGAAACCGGTAGGGTCAAGACTATTATACGGCTCGTCCCATATCAGCAAGTCAGGGTCGCCGATAAGGCTGTAAGCCATAGCCAGTCGTTTGCGCATACCCTGCGACAATTTTTTAACCATCTTTTTTCGATGCCCAAATAAAGACACTTTTTCCAAAAGCCAGGGAATGACTTCATAATCAACATTCTTTATCCGGCAAGCAATTTTCAGATTCTTTTCGGCACTTAAGTCACGAAAAAAACCATCTTCCTCTAATAGAACACCAATTTTTTGTTTAGGGATGTCAGGTGTACTCTTGTCAAATATTTTGATCAGACCCTTGTCAGCACGAAGCAATTCGAGCATGCAGTTTATCATGGTTGTTTTGCCGCTTCCGTTGGGTCCTAACAGACAAAAAACGTCGCCACGATTGACACGCAAAGAAACATTGTCCAAAGCCAGTGTTTTATTAAACCGCTTTGAAATTGATTGTATGTCTATAATGGTATTTTTCATGGTTAAGGGTAAAACATGGAATTAAAGCAACCTGAATGCGCATAGTTACTTTTTCTCTATAATCTGGAAGCTTTTTTAACAATCACAAATTTAAAAATCCAATTACAATTTAATTGAAAATATAAGACGTTACAGTAAGCTGGCAAGCAAAATATTAGCCTGCCAGCTTACTGCAAAAAACATCATGTCAAATTTTGGGTATTGATTCTATTCTAGAGCCCAAGACATTGAGCGGTGCAGGTAACAACAATTTCCGCAAAACTAGGTGCCAAATTTAGGTAGAAAAAAACTTGTGTTGTCCAATGAGATTCCTGGATAGTATTAGGCGATTCCTCAATACACACATCTACACAAAATTCAAAATCTGTTTGTTCCTTATTGGCTTCATGTATTATAACTTCAAAATACTCTTTTTCAACATCAACGACTAAAGACCATGAAGGTTCTTCATCAAATTCATCATAAATGTTAATAATTGATAACTCATTATCATAATTCCTTTCCCAAAAATACATTAATTCATAATCAGTTTCATCACTTTTAAGATAAGCTGCTTGTGGTGCTTCTTCAATAAAGTCAGAATATTGCTCATCAATAATAACGATAATAGACTGATTAGGATAACTTTTAGTTTCACTTTCAAATTCAATGACCTGTAAATCATCATATCCGCTTACACCAAAAAAATTCAACAGTTGATTGGCAACATCTTCATCTAAATTATTAAAAGTGCTGTCGTTGTTTTGCAAAAATAATTCATCCTTTTCAGTGTTACAAGCAAAGCCAGTTAATAAAATGATTGCCAGAAACCCAATTTTAAAAATTCTTGTTAAATAATTCCTTTTCATAACAGTAAAGTTTGGTTAATAAATGTAATGTCGCTTCAAATAAAAAAAAAAAAAGACAAAATCAAATTTCACCATCATTTATTTTAAATTAATGTGCTGGTTATCGTGGCAAATCATGCAAAAAAATAATTTCTTCTATTGATATTAGTTTTGTACACAGCTTAGAACCTCAGTCAGCCGTAAGCTCGAGGGGGTTGTTGCGGCGGCGCATGTTTTCGGCAGCAGTTTGCTGTGATTCAATGTCCAACCCTGCCTCAGCGGCGCGGTTTATGATGTTGTCCCTAAAATGACTTCTTGCCTGAAAAAATTGTGCTTTGGTGGT
>PWJI01000006.1 GCA_003560095.1 Candidatus Nealsoniibacteriota bacterium | reverse complement strand
TACGAGCCTGCGGATCGATAGTCCGGGCTTCGTAGTTTTGTCATGTCGTGGATGGTTGCCCAAGCTCGTTGCGAGGACCCTGTTGTGTGGTGTCGTGGGTTGGTGAAGTAGGGCGATAGATAGCTATCGATGGTGCTCCGTGTGGAACGCGTTGCGGGCGCAGCTTTATCCACTGCGTTTCGCCCCTACGTTTTGATGCTAGCGTTACGCCGGAGTCTCGACTGATGAGAAATCTCTGTTAGATATGCTCGCCCTGTTGGTGGCTCTGTATTGCGATTAATGGGCGGTGCGATGTGGGGGTAATGGAAAAATGTGTTCTAGTTTTTCGGCCTCGGTTACTGAGGCGATGTGCTCACAAGCATGGTTGCGAAGTCGAAAGGCCTATGAGGCATTCCAAGAGAAACCGTCCTCGGGAAATCTTTTCCGGGTGTTTAACGATCTCGTGGGTGATGTCCGAAATTGGGTCAGAGATGATAGGGCCCCGGTACAATCGGTATTTGTGCGGTTCGAAGAGGCGCTCGAACATGGTGACACCCGCTTTGCGCAATCCCTAGCGAGTGAGGCCGCCCTGAATGCCGGTGAATATGAAGATGTCGGGCCTGTTCGAATCGTTTTGGCAGCGCGTGCAATCTTAGCACATGGAAACACAGAGGTCGCAGATGGTCTCTTTGCCGATACAAATTCCAGAGATGATCGCTTTGGCGATTCACTTCTTACCCTATTTCTCCTCCGGATTAGATGTCGGGTTTCCGATCTGAAGAATAGAAAGCTATTCGAAAAGATTGTAGTTATGAAACCGAGGGGCTATAGCGTAGCAGTGGCGGAATGGATGGAACATAATTGGCGCTATCAGGGTCCTGATCGCCAAATGGTTCAGTGGTTTTGGCAGCTTATTCAAGAGAAAGGTTTATCTGATAGAAAGGTGTTGTCCGCTGTTACGGCTATGGCTACGCGGGTCAACGCTTGGGAACTGGTTGATGCGATTATTGACGTGCACCCTGATCTGATGCATAGGTTTACCAACGTGCTCCCCCTCGCTCGGCATCTAATAAGAACTGGCCGTGGCACGGATGAAATGCAGGCCTATCGCGACCTTCATGCGCACATAGATGAACAAACTGCAAAGCTCTTGGAGGATTTTGCGGACCCAAATGTGTCGATCGCGGTTGTGGGGAACTCGCCGTGCGAGTTGGGGAAGAAACACGGGAGCGCCATAGATGCGCACAATGAGGTTGTACGGTTCAATTACTTTGAGCTGGCGCCAGAATACGTAGAGGATTACGGCTCCAGGTTTACCACGCACGGCCGCGGGCCGGGTTCGAGCGAGGAGCTAGCGGAGAGAAGCGTGCGGGCCGAGCGGGCAGTCATTTGCACGTATGATTTTACATATGTTCCCCGTGATTGGACACGGTGGCTTGAGTTACACCGGCGGGGTGTGCAATTGGCTGCATTGCCGACTGGAGTCCATCAAAAATTGCAAAAACAATTGCTCGCGGAGCCTAGTCTAGGGCTTGCGTTCCTCTCATGGCTCAAGGCTATACGCGGCTCATTGTCGAAGGACAGTTGTTTTGGTTTCTCGTTTGTGGATCAAACCGGCTCACATACGAGTGCGGCGCGATATTTCGGTGGGCCGCCGCCTGCGCTTACACATAGATGGGATTTGGAAAGTGCGATTTTTCAGAGCATGTTTGTTTGAAGATCTTGGGATTGCGTGTGGTTAAACGAATATGAAAATACGGCTTATAGGTGATCATTCCGAATACCATTGTGGCTCAGAAGCCGCATTCCGAGCGATTTGGGAAGAAGTAAGACGTCACGGTAATATCGTTGGCGCCGAAGGCGACTATGATCTCCTGGTCGTCAATGGTGAGGGCTCTATGCATCACGACAGCAAGGGCTGCCAAAGGAAGATGGAGGAGGTGAGGAAGGCACAAAGTGAGGGGCGCCGCGTGGCACTTGTCAATACGGTTTGGCAGGACAATCCATCAGCATATGCAGATGTTTTGGCGGGGTGCGAGCAGGTGATTGTTCGAGAAGTGTGTTCAGCACGGGCGCTTTCGGAAGTGGGTATCAGTGCGCAGGTATCCTTAGATGCAGCTTTTTCCTGTGAGGTTGAAGATGTGGAGCCGGTGGACTTTGAGGGCGCAGTGTTGGTAACGGACTTTTTCTCACAGGAGTTCAATACTTTTGTCAAGATTACAGGTAAGTGGGCTGATAAGTTCGTATATATCGATCTTCGCGATTGGTCTTGGTCGCATCTCGTTCGGTCTATGTCTACGGCGTCACTTCTGATTACCGGGAGACATCATGCGGTCTATGCTGCATGCAAGGCGCGGTTACCTTTTGTTGCCCTAGAAGGTAATACCCATAAGATTAGGGGTCTGGTAGAGACGGCTTCTAGCGATATCCCAATATTCCGCCACTTCTCGGAACTGAGAGAAAACCTTTCATGGCCACAAACACACATGGACCGCTATGAAAGGCTTTTCGATTGGATGGACAAACAGCCAAGTTGGCGGCTTGTGTTTTAGTGGATGTTCCGTGGTCCTACCATGCAATGGGCGTAGGCTTCTTCGGCGTTGGGGCTGTGAGGCCCTGGGCGGTTGAGTCCGTTGTAGGAAGTGGGGCTGCGCCAGAAATCAAAGCCGTAAAGGTGTAGCTCACCGTTGCCGATCAGTCTGCTTAGCATGTCGACTGCCATGCATCCGGTCGAGGGTCGCTCGCCAATTCGCTTGTTCAGCTCTGTCCACCACTCAATGGGATAGTAGGCAATGCGTCCTCTGTGAGATGAATCAATGAGGTCGCGCTTTTTGGTGCTCATGTATGTTACAAAAGGTGTCATTTGGAGAAATTCCGGAACATCGTTCGGAAATGCTGAAACAAGAAGCAGGTCGGTGCGGCTGCAGCCGGTTTTTTGTGCAATCTGATAGCCTTTGTTGATTCGTATGATGACATCATGGTCAGCAATTCTCGGATTCGGTTTTTCGATAAGGCGTTGCGAATTTCCGATTAGTGCCACGTTTCGCCCTGCGACAAGTGATCGCACATGGTCAAGATGAATATCCGACATCGTCTTACCTTAGTTGCTTTGGAGAAGAATTTGCTTCCGTCTAGAGTACACGTCTTGGCAATGATTGAGTAGAGCACCCTGGGTGTGTCGTGGTATTTTGAGCAGTCGAGACAGGGAGGGGCGTAGGATGTTCTGTGTATCTGGGCTTGGAAAGGTTTATCCGATTGATCCGAAGCAACAATTGTGTTAGCTGCAAGGGCCAATCCGGTGTCGAATGCGTGGTGTAGTTTAGTGGTTCTTCGTCGTTTCACGTGGATTTGAGGATGGAGCCCGCGGGGCTCCCGATGAGGTAGATCATGGTGATGAAGGTG
>PWJI01000034.1 GCA_003560095.1 Candidatus Nealsoniibacteriota bacterium | reverse complement strand
TAATTGTGCTTAAAAATTAAATAGTTTACTCGGGAAATCATAGAAAAGGTTTTCCCTGTACCAGCTCCTGCTGTTACTGCTATATCCCTGTTTATTGGTGCGTGCTCAATTTTATATTGTCCTAAGTTAAATTCAGAATTTCTATCTATTTTTTCTAGTAAATCTTTGTGTTCTTCCCATTCTTCACCATTCAATAATCTAATTGACTCATGGATTTTTCCGTCAAATTTACAGCCAAAAAAATTAAAAATCAAACCTTTATCAGGGTTATATAATTGATTAAGCAAATTCTTATTTTTTAATTTTTCCTTTAATTTTTGTTTTATCTTATCAAGGTATTTCTGGTTATCAGCGATGAGGAAAATTTTGGTTCCTGTTTCCCACTCTTCCAAAATTTTCTCTATATTATCTTCTTGCGAATCCTTTCCCAAAACATACAAAAGAGAATAGTTTTTCCTTTCCTTTCCCAACTTGGAGATAAAATCCTTAGAAACTTCACTTTCCGCAATCTGGTTTTCAGACTCAAAAAACTTCCGAATTGAAACTTTTGTTTCCAGGGTCATTGGAGGATCCTGTCTTCCATATTCGATAAAGGCTTCATCTATTTTTTCCATGAATTTCTCGGGGTTTTCAAAATCCTCTTTAAGCAGTGTTAAATTCCGATCAGATATCCTATCCAATTCTTTTGAATAAAAACCTTCCACTGGAATATAAGGGTAACCAACCATTGGGATAACTGTAACTGGAGTATCCAACTCTTTTTTTATTCTTTTGATTAAACTAAACCTTGCTTGGTTAGCCTGCTTAAAGGGGGAGGTAATAAATATTTCCTCTCCATCAATCCTGGAATAATAAATCCCCGAGTTATCAGGAACCTCCAATATTTGATCATGATAAATCCCTTTTAATTCAATAAAAACACATCCTTTATCAGGAACCAATAATAGGAAATCAAATTCTCTTAAATTATCCAAATAATAACTAAAATACCCAATATAATTTTTTGGTAATTTTTCCCTAATAAAATTAAAAACTTGTTCCTCAGATGAATGATTAAATATCGGGTTTTCTGGTCTTATAATTGCCAAAAAAATCACCTCATAAAAGCGAAGTAATGATTAGTTGTTCTCTTGCCCGTGTAGAGGCAACATATTTTAAACATTCTTTTTGTTTTTGGTTTTCAAACCCAAACCAATCATTTGGCTCTTTTTCCAAAATGCTTCTTCCAATCTCATTAAAATAAGGAATGAAAACGACTCTAAACTCCAAACCTTTTGCTCCAAATAAAGTAGAAACACATACACCCTCGCCAGTTTTTGGATATAAATCTTCTTTTAGTTCCTGGCAAGGAATATCATTAAAATCTAAAACTCTTTTCATCTCTCGCGAACCCATTGGAGTAATAACACAAACCTCATGTTCATTTATTCCAATTTCCATTAATTGTTTTATTTTTTTCACAATAAATTGGTCTTGTAACTTTTCCTCAGAAAATTCTTTTGTTAAGGGTTCGGGACCATTTAACAAGCTCTTATAACCTTTTAAATGCTCAATTTCTTTTTCGCTTCTAAAAAATTGTTTATCAGCAAACTCTCTTATCTGCTTCGTTGTCCTGTAATTAATATTTAAATAATATGTCCGACCCACTATGGGAAGGTCAACTTCGTTTTTCCAACTAGTCAACTTAAAAATCCGCTGGTTTTGGTCGGAAAGCATCATTAACCCATTTTTTTCGCTTTTGGATAATCCGGCTAAAACCTTGATTTTTATGGGCGATAAATCTTGTACTTCATCAATTATCACCGAATCAAAGCAAGGTTGAATCGAACCATCTTCTATACTCTCAAAAGCGAGCCACGCCATATCTTCAAAATCAATTATTCTCTCTTTTTCTTTTCTCTCTAAAAAATCCTCAAATATTGGCCATATTTCCTTCCTTTTTGATGGATGCAAAGGTTTTTTTAATCCAACCCTTTCGATATTTAGATAATGATCCAAGCTTTTAATTTGGTTTTTTTGGATTACTTCCTTGTACTCATTTAGGAAAAAATCTAAGCTCTCATCAGGAGAACTTTTTAAATACTCTTCCTCAAGAATCTTTTCAATTCTTTTTTGGTCTATTGCTCCCTCCAAAAGGTTACTATCTTTTAGGAGCTTAAAAATAAGCTCGTCCACCCCAAAAACCTTAATGTTGTTACCAATTTTTTTTGGCCTAATTAGTTGTTTTATTTTCTCTTCCAAATATCTGCTCAGTTTTTTACTGAAAGTGCAAAGGAGAATTTCAAAACCATTTTTTGCTGGGAAATCATTTTCTGCTAAATAAACAGCTCTATGAAGCCCCACTACAGTTTTCCCAGTCCCAGGGCCCCCTTCAATTAAAGCCGGTCCATTAAAGTTAGTTTTTACTATTTCCTCTTGTTTGGGGTGTAGAAATATCCTCCATTTCTCAATGTCTTCGTCCAAAAGATGGCTAAATTCCTCAAAGTCATCCACAACATATACTCTTCTCCTTGAATCCTTTTGATAAAAAGCGTCTCCAAAGTTTTCTTCATCCAAAATCCTTTGGTCTTCTAATTCAGCAAAAACTTCTGTAACAGTTTTTGCACCGGATACAATATCAACAAGACCTTCTTGGATCTCCTCGGGGAAAAAGCTTATAAACTCCAAAAATCTATCATCGTTTTTTATTTCCATTAAATAATCCGCATGAACTTCTGGAACCCCCAAATTTATTAAATCCTTTTTTCTTATGTTTTTTTCGACCAACAAAGCTGGTAGCTCTTGGAAAGAAAATTCCTCAACCTCTAATCCCTTTTCTTTCTCTTCCGCAATGAAATCTTGAAGATAAATTGCATTAAACCTACTTTTTTTTAGGGTTTTCCCTTCCGCCCATTCATATGCTTTATCATGATGATCAACATGGAGAAGAATATATTTCGAACCTTTTTGGGCGAGTATCAAGCGGAGGTCATCGTTAATTCTTGCGCTCCTAAATGAAGGATCAGAGTTTGCTCTTTCAAGAGGATGAACTTTAAAGCCTTCTCCCCTGACATCTTTCGAAAATAATTCTAATTTATTTTTTACAATTTTTCTTTCCTGCTTCCCCAAGTTAGCAAAGCTTTCAAAAAAAGTAATGTAAACGAACAATTTTTTTTTCATTTTCACTACTCCCATTAAAATTTCTTTATTCTTACTCCTAAAGGCAATGCAAACCTGCTATCCAGTAAAATTTCTTTCCGGTTTTAAAAGTATGCCAATACATTATTGAAAAAATTTCCTTTTGGGGATTATTTAAAAAATCCACCCAAAAGGAAGCTTTCTCAAGTTTTTCTTTTTCACTAATTTGTTCCCAATATTGAACCCACCGGAAATCTTTTACTAAAAGATTAGAGCTCTTATATCCCTTCGAAACAATATCCATTCTAATTTTTTCTTTATCTAAACTAATTTTTTC